>PWRV01000110.1 GCA_003563455.1 Thioalkalivibrio sp. | reverse complement strand
GGTTGCTCGCCGGCTTCCGGTTCGGGGGCAGGAATTGCCGGGACCTCGCCGACCGCTTCCTCTTCCAGCTCGACGTCTTCAGCGGCCGGCGTATCCGGCGCCAGCAGGTCCCGGTTGAACCAGGCGATCACCCAGAGAACGATGACGATGAGGATCCAGTATTTGCGCAGGAAGGTGCCCAGGGCGGCCATGTCTTATCCTGTCCAGGGGTTGTGAGTGGTGGGTTGGTAGCGGGAACAGCTTAGCGCGAATCACCGGCGGGACTTGCGAAAGATCGCCTTCGCCAGTTCCTCCAGCTCGATCGCGGCCTTGCTGCGATGTTCCAGTTCATGGACCGAGAGCCCCTCACTGAAGGACCGCCGGAACGCCATGCGCTGGCCAAGCCGCGGACGCACCGCACGCAGCCCTTCGATCATCCCGAGGGCTCCGAAGGTCTCGTCCGACTCCCGGACCGCCTGATGGGTATCGGCCCGGTTGATGAATCCGATGATCTCCGGGGTGTTGCGCTCGCCGCGCAACTCCAGGATCTTCTTCACGAAACGGTGGGTCGACCAGACATCCGCCTGGCTGGGGGGCACCGGTATCACGACCTGGTCCGCCGCCAGGATTGCGGCGTACATCGTACCCAGGTCCGACGGCCCGACATCGACGATGACTTCGTCGTAACGCTCGGCGGCCTGCGTCGCCTCATCGAGGCTTTGCGAAAGATCGAGCGCCGGCTGATAGCCCTCCTCGTTCCGCACCCGAATGACGTCGGTCAGTGTCGCCTGCGGATCAAGGTCCACGGCCAGTACCCTGCGCCTGTTGCTGATGCCCCACAGCGCGAGGTTGAAGGCCACGGTGCTCTTGCCGGTTCCACCCTTGAGGTTGCCAATCACAGTCAGCATTCAGATCCTCGGCACGACCGCTTGGAGAAACCTGCCCGGCCGAAACCGGGCAGGCAGGCCTTCCGGACCTTACCAGGCCGGACCGTAGCCGGGACCGCCATAACCGGGGCCGTAGCCGCGGCCATAGCCATAGGGCTGTCCGTAACCATAGGCATCGCCATGGCCGCGGCCATAACCGTGGCCAGCGCCGCGACCGCGAGCGGTGAAGTCGAAGTCGCTGAACATGTCGCCAAAACCGAACATGTCACCCATCCCGCGACCGTAACCCGGGCCGTAGCCATACCCCGGGTATCCGCCGTAGCCCGGACCACCCCAACCCGGACCGCCGTACCCCGGGCCGCCCCACTGAGCAGACGCCATCATCGGGGCAGCCGCAAGGGCACCAAGGGATGCAGCCAGTACAGCTGCCTTAACCAACTTGCTCATGAAAGACCTCCAATGGAGTTGTGCGCCCTCTTTTCGATGATGCGCCGGCCCGGAGGGCTGCCGACCGGCGCATTTCCTCGTTCTGTTGCCAACCGTTCCGGTGACAGGCAACCCACCGAAAGATGGATCGGCGTCGCTTGTCGCCTGGATCGTCCACTCCCCGCCCTTGTACCGCAAGCGCGAAGGCGGCATTTCCTTTCCGTCGTCCGCTCTTAACGTCTGAAGGGCGCATCCGGAAGCGGCGCGGTACCCATCGGAGCCCCGTAAAGGGAGGACCCCGGATCCGGCACTAGCAGACCCGTCCCGGGCCAAAGCATACCACTCCCCGGATACGTACCGTAGGGATCCAGACCGGGTAATCCGGTGGCTCCCGGCATTCCGTACAAACTCCACCACGGCAGGGTCGGCATCACCGGATCATGGAGACCCAGGCCACGATCCCACGGAACCACTCCGGGACCGGTGAAAGGATCCGGCCGTCGCTCGATGGGGTCCGGCCCAACCGGCTCGCCGAAGCGGAACGTATCGCGCCGCCGACGGTCGTTCCCCGGATCGTAGTCCCCGGGAGCGAACCGGCCGTCGACCTGCGGCTGGAAGGTCGGAGCCGGAGCCCTCGGGTCCGGCGCGGCCCAGGGGTTGCGGTCGCGGGCACCGGCGTCTGCCGCAAGCAGGAGGCCACAAACCAGGACAAGGGACGACAGCAAACGGGCCGCAGACGGTTGCAGGACACGGAGTGCCGGCCCGGTCATGGGCCAGCATCCGCTGGGCAGCGCCATGGAAACACGGGCGTCGCTGCCCCATGGCCTGCCACACCGCGGCCTAGACCGCAGCGAAGTGCGGTGCAGATCGCGTCCCACCGCCCCGTTCCATGACTTAGCGCTCCTCCATCGCCTGCATCATGGCCTCGCGCTGGCGCTCCATCTCGGCCATGTAGGCTTCGCGGCTCGCCTCCATCGCCTTCATCCGCGCCTCGCGCATTTCTTCCATCTGTTCCATCTGCTGCTGACGCTGCGCTTGCATCTCCCTCATGCGTTCCTCGCGCTCCCTCATCGCCTCTCGTGCTTCTTCCGGCAACTGTTCCATAAAGGCCTCGCGCGCAGCTTCCATTGCCTGCATGTGCGCCTCGCGCATGGCCTCCATGTGCTTCATCTGCTCCTCGCGTTCGGCGGCCATCTGTTTCATCTGCTCCTCGCGTTCGGCGGCCATCTGCTTCATCCGCTCCTCGCGCTCGGCCATGAGCTGTTCCATTTCCTCGGTCATTTCCGGCATCTCGGCCGCATAGCCCTCGCGATCCCAGGGCAGACCCTCGAAGGTCGGCCGGGCCGGCATTTCGTGCATCTCGGGGCGCTGCGGCATACCCCGGAAGTCCGGACGGGCTGGCGCACCCATGAATTCAGGACGCGGCGGCATTTGCGGAGCGGACCAGTCCCTGGACGGGCCATACCCGAAATCCGGACGCCCGTGGGGTTGCATCCCCCGGGGCATCGGGCGCTCGCCGTAACCATAGGCCAGCGACCCCTGCGCGAATTCCTGCGCGCCCGCGGCTTCCGGTGCCGCACCGGCCTGCACAGCGCCACCCAGTGCCAGAGCCGTTGCCATGGTCAGGGCGGTCAGGGAAAACTTCCTTGCATCATGTCTCATCAGATCTTCTCCTCGTTGATGGTGTTTCCAATTGAGCTTCTTCAGGACAACCGAATGCCGCGGCGACGCCGGACATTGGTCCCCGGCGTACCGGAGCTCTCTGCTTCATCGCCGGCGGTCCCGCCGTCGGACTGCCTCCCTTCACTATCGGAGGCCTTGGCCGGGCCCTTGGAGGGAACGGATCCGGAACCTTTATCCTCTTTCGGTTCCTTCTCGGACGACCCGGGACCCGTGTCTTGTTTCGATCCCTTCTTTTGCCCCTTTCCACGACTCTTGCCGGCCGCCGCGCCCGTGGATGCCTTCCTGTGTCCGACCTTCTTTCCGGTCCCAGGCTGCGCCGATTCGGTTTTCGCCGCACTTGCGCGAGCAGTAGGGGCCGCCCCTGGCGATTTGCTTGCTGGTGCCGTTCTCCCGGGTGCCGGGGTTGGCTCTGTCCCAGGCGGCTCTTCGGTACCAGGGGGTTCCGCAGGAATCGGGCGGTCTGCCGCCCTGGACGCCGGCGATGAGGGCTCGTGAGCCGGTGTACCCGTCGCTGCAACCGGCCTTTCGGTCGGGGCAGCGGGTTCTTCCGGTCCGGTGGAGCGAGTCACGGGCTCGGGGGAGCGGGTCCGATCCGGCCGATCGCCGGTTCCTGGCGTGCCGCCCGACGAAGGCCCTGGCTCACCCGAGGGCGCCGGACCGGTACCGGGTCCTGCACCGGGACCGCCGGCGCCGGAAGGCCCGGATGGACCGCCGCCACCACTCGAACCGCTGCCGGCGAGCCGCAGCAGAAGCCGGGCAAGGGCCCGCAGGAACTGCATCACGCCTTCGACGAAGGACTCGGCCAGCGACTTCAGGTAGAGCCAGATCAATCCCAGCGTCTTCAGGACCGGACCACCGGAGGGATCGGTCATCGTCCGACGCTGCCCTGCCTCCTGACCCGGCCGAGCCTCACCTGACCCGTCATCCGGACCCATCGCTGCGATGGTTCCGCCGTTGCCGCCGTTGCCTCCGGGACCGTCGTCGTCATTCGTTCCGCGAGCGTGGGCTGCGGCCTCCGCCTCGAGGATCTTGCGGGCGCTGATCGCGCCGAGCGGAATCACGAGCAAAGTCAGCAACGTCGCCACCCCCGTGCCGAACATCAGGGAGATGGCCATGCCCTGGAAGATCGGATCGAACAGGATCACGCTGGAGCCGGCGAGCAACGCGAACGCGGTGATCAGGATCGGTCGCGTCCGTGCCTGACAGGCACTGATCATGGCCTGCATCACGTCCTGCCCCTGGCCCACTGCGTGGCGGGCAAAATCCATCAGCAGGATCGAGTTTCGAACGATGATACCAGCCAACGCGATGAAGCCGATCATCGAAGTCGCGGTGAACTCCGCGCCCAGGAGCCAGTGGCCCGGAATGATCCCGATCAGGGTCAGGGGTATCGGCGCCATCACGATTCCCGGCAGCACGAAGTTTCCGAACTCCCAGACGACCAGCATGTAGATCAGCACCAGCGCGATCGCGAAGGCGATGCCCATGTCCCGGAAGGTCTCGTAGGTTACCGTCCATTCGCCGGTCCATTCAAAGGCAAAGGATCCGTCATTGGGGGGTGGCGCAACCCAGTAAGACTCCAGTTCGCCGCCAACCGGCAGCCGATAGTCGTTCAGTTGTTGCTCGACTTCGAGCATCCCGTAGATCGGCGCCGCCAGACGGCCCACGGTCTCCGCAGTCACGTACTCGAGCGGCCGCAGGTTCTTGTGGAAGATCGGCTCGTCCTGCGGAACCCGCGCGAAAGTCCCCAATTCGGATAGCGGCACCGAGCCACCGTTCATCGTCGGGACCGGAAGCAGCAGCAACTGCTCGATGTCCGAGCGAACGTTCCTCGGAAGACGCATCTCGATCAGGTGTGGCTCCACCAGCGAACGTGATTTCACATCACCGAGGACCTGGCCACCCATGGCGGCCTCCAGCGCACCGTTCACCGCGTCCACGGTCACGCCGCGGCGCAGGGCCTTGTCACGCTCGACGTTGAAATGCCAGACGTCGTGCGGGGCCTGCAGGAAGCTGTCGACGTCGTCGAGATGAGGGGCCTCCATGAACATCTGTTCCATGTCGAGCGCGACCTGGCGGCGCACATTGGCGTCAGGCCCATAGATCTCTGCGACCACGGACTGCAGCACAGGCGGGCCCGGGGGCATTTCCACCACCTGGATACGTGCCCCGGCCTCGTGCGCGATCGGTGACAGCACCTCGCGTGCCTCGACCGCGATCTGATGACTGGTCCTTCGCCGGTCCCCCTTGTCGACCAGCTGCACCTGAATGTCCGCCTGCCACGGATGCTGCCGAAGGTAATAATGTCGTACCAGCCCGTTGAAGTTGAATGGTGAGGCGGTGCCCACATAGGCCTGCAGCGCGGTCACCTCCGGAATCTCGCGCAGGACCATCGCGAGTTCGTGCGTCAGGGTCCCGGTCTCCGTCAGGGCGGTACCCTCCGGGAAGTTGATCACGACATTGAACTCGGGCTTGTTGTCCAGCGGAAGCATCTTCACCGACACGTCCTTGGTAAAGAACAGCATCACCATCAGGAAGAAGACCACCACGATGCCGATCAGGAACGCCCATCCGTAGGTGCGGTTGTTCACGAGACCCGGGATGGCCTTCGCGAAGAACCGCCCCATCATCTCGTTCTGCTTGTGTTCCTTTGCCTCTGCCCGTTCGAGGTAGGCCATGCTCGGGCGCAGCCGCCAGGCCAGCCAGGGGGTGAAGAGGAAGGCCGCCACCAGCGAAAACAGCATCGCAACCGAGCCCAGGGCGGGGATCGGCTGCATATACGGCCCCATCATCCCGGTCACGAAGCCCATCGGCAGCAAGGCCGCGATTACCGTGAAGGTCGCAAGGATGGTGGGGTTGCCGACCTCGGCGACGGCGTCCACCGTCGTCTCGGTATCGACCCCCCGTTTCATCAGCCAGCGTCGGTAGATATTTTCGACCACGACGATCGCGTCGTCGACCAGGATGCCGATCGCGAAGATCAGCGCGAACAGGCTGACCCGGTCGATGGTGTAACCCATCAGCCACGCGCTGAAGATGGTGAACAGAAGCACGACCGGAATAACGACCAGCACCACAAGGGCGGCGCGCAGGCCGAGGAAGATGAACACCAGCACGGTGACCGCGGCCGTGGCGATAAAGAGCTTGAACATCAGCTCGTTCACCTTGGCGTTTGCCGTTTCGCCGTAGTTGCGGGTCACCGAGACTTCAACATTGTCCGGGATCACCTGACCTCTGAGCAGCTCGAGGCGCTCTAAGATGCCGTTTGCAACAGGTACCGCGTTGGTGCCTTCCCTCTTCGCGATCGCGATCGTTGCCGCCGCCGCGCCCGCGGGGGCCAACTCCGGTTCCTCGTGCGCCACAGCCGTGTAGTAGTTAACGAACCGCTCGATCTCGCTCGGACCGTAGATCACCTCCGCGACATCACGCACGTAGACCGGGCGCCCGGCTTCCACCGTCACCAGCAGCCGTCCGATGTCCTGCGAATCCCGCAGGAAGGCACCGGTACGGATCGGCGTCAGGTCTCCGCCAATCTCGATTGCGCCCGCGGTGCGTTCAGCGTTCGCCGCCTGCACGGCGCCAGCGATCTGGTCCATGGTGACGTTGAGGCCGGTCAGCCGCTCCGGCGACACCTCGATGCGTACCTTCTCCTCGCGCCCGCTGACCACGAAGCTCTGGCTCGTGTTCGGGACCTCGTTCAGATACTGGAGCGAGTCGAGGGCGATCTGCCGGAGCATCGCGTCGTCGACCTCGTGCGACCACAGGGTCAGGGTGACGATGGGTACGTCATCGACACCCTTGGGTTTGACCATCGGCTCCGATACGCCAGGCGGCATCAGGTCGCGGTTCGACATCAGCTTGTCGTGCACCTTGACGATCGAGGATTCCATCTCCTCACCGACGTCGAACTGCACGGTCACCATCGATTCGCCGCGATGAGACACGGAATAGACGTTGTCGACGCCCGAGATCTCGCTCATCAGGCGTTCCAGCGGGCGCGCAATCAGGCTGGCAACCTGCTCGGAGGGCACGCCCGGATAGGCCACGAAGATATCGACCATCGGGACCGAGATCTGCGGGTCTTCCTGGCGCGGCGTGATGATCACGCCCAGGATGCCGATCGCGAGAGTGGCGAGGAGGAGCAGCGGCGACAGCGGGGAATGAATGAAGCTCTGCGCCATCTTCCCTGCCAGTCCGAGGTCCCGTTCGGTAGGCTCCCCGCCGGCGGCGTTCTCGTTTTTCTGCTCGGACATGGCTCTTATCGGTCTCTCTTATCCCAACCCGTGGCGCCCATCGACAAACCGATGCACGAGGCCACGGACACCTCCGGAAGCCCCCGGATGGCCATTAACGAAAGCGCGGTGTGGTGCGCGGAGCGTCAATTCCGTTGACGCGTTCCCCTGAACGGATGTTGGCGGGCGGATTGTCGAGGATACGGTCGCCAACCTCCAGCCCGGACAGCACCGTGATCATGTCGTTCTGCACGGCACCCAGCCGGACCATCCGGACCCTGATGGTTCCGTCCGGACCAACCACCGCCACCCGCGGCAGGGCACCGCCCGGCACGACAGCGGACAGCGGGATGCGAACCACCGAGTCGCTGACTTCCGTTCCCGGCAGGTGCACGTCCGCGTACATGCCGGGGCCACCGGGCACACCGCGGGGCAGGTCGAACTTGACCGTAACGGTGTGACGCTGGGGATCGGCGATCGGGAAGATCTGGGCGACCCGGGCATCGACCTCGGTGGGCCCGACGTCGAGTGTCACCCGCACCATGTCGCCGATATCCAGGCGACCCACCAGCCGCGCAGGCACATCGGACTCGACCCGCAGAAACTCGACGTGACCGAAATCGACCAGCGGCATCCCCGGCTGGACCGTGTCACCCTCTTCCACGTACTTGCGCAGGATCACGCCCGAGAACGGGGCGACGGAACGGGTGTCCCGGATCCCGGAATCGATCTCGTCGAGCCGGGACCGGGCCTGTTGCCAGCGCGACGCCGCCTGGTCCACCCCGACTCCGCGGGTGTACAGGTCGACCTGACGCTCAAGCGCCGGGTCCCCGAGACCGGCAATCGCGCCGGCCGGCCGGGTGATCAGCTGGTCGAACATTCCCGGGATGCCCATCCCCGGCATCTGCCCGATATCACGGCTGCGCGGCGCAGCCACCTCCCGGCCATACTGCACCTGCGCTTCGCGCATCGCCGCCTCGGCCGAACGCATTTCGGCGAGCACCTGGCGCCGCTGTGCCAGGAGGCGCTCGTCGCTGATCGCGACCAGGACCTCGTCGCGCTCGAAGAAATCGCCCTCGGAGCCGCCGACTTCCACGATGCGCCCGCCGATCTGCGCCGTCAGGGTGACGTCGCGGAACGGCACCACGGTCCCGCTGACCGTCTGCCCGCCGACCGCCGCGGCCTCCACCTGGATGATCCCACCGAACTGCGCCTGCGAGGTGGCCGCGAAGGTGAGGACAGCTATCAGCAGGGCCGTCAGGAATACGCTGGTTCGATTCATGATCATCTTCATGTCGCAGATTCTGAGTGTAGGCGCTGGTGCAGACGACCGCAGAACGGAAGCCACCTCGTTCAGGCGTGCAACCCGAGCAACCGCCTCTTTTTACCACATCTGGCCCGCTTCGTGTG
>PWRV01000234.1 GCA_003563455.1 Thioalkalivibrio sp. | reverse complement strand
CGGCCCCCCGGCCCCCCGGCCCTGCATTGCCCATAACCAACCGGATGACAACGATGACCGAACTGGCCAACGACAGACTGCTGCGCGCGCTCCTCCGTGAGCCCGTGGATCGCACGCCGATCTGGATCATGCGCCAGGCGGGTCGCTATCTTCCGGAATACCGGGCCACGCGCGCCCGGGCGGGCAGCTTCATGGACCTCTGCCAGAATCCGGAACTGGCGTGCGAGGTCACCCTGCAGCCGCTGGCGCGCTTTCCGCTCGATGCGGCGATCCTGTTCTCGGACATCCTGACGGTGCCGGATGCGATGGGGCTCGGTCTCTATTTCGAGACGGGCGAGGGTCCCCGCTTCCGCGAACCCGTGCGGTCGCTGGATGCGATCGAACGGCTCCCCGTTCCCGACCCGGAGCAGGAGCTGCGCTACGTGATGGATGCGGTGCGGCTGATCCGGCGCGAACTGAACGGTGCGGTGCCGCTGATCGGCTTCGCGGGCAGTCCCTGGACGCTGGCCACCTACATGATCGAGGGGGCCACCTCGCGGGACTTCGCCGAGACCAAGCGGCTGCTCTACGGCGAACCGCAGGCGATGCACGCGCTGCTGCAGAAGGTGGCGGCGGCGGTGTCCGCGTACCTGCAGGCGCAGATCCGGTCGGGCGCGCAGGCGGTGATGATCTTCGATACCTGGGGCGGCTCGCTCACGCCGCGGCATTACCGCGAGTTCTCGCTGGCCTACATGCAGCGGATCATCAACGAACTGCCGCGGGAACACGACGGCCGGCGGGTCCCGGTGATCCTCTTCACCAAGGGCGGTGGTGCGTGGCTCGAGTCGCAGGCCGATGCCGGTGCCGATGCCCTGGGTCTGGACTGGACCATCGACATCGCGGAGGCGGCGCAACGGGTAGGGGACCGGGTTGCTCTGCAGGGCAACCTGGACCCGTCGGTGCTCTACGCCGGCGACGACGTGGTGCGGGCCGAGGCGACGCGGATCCTCGACGGCTTTCCGTTTCCCACCGGGCATGTCTTCAATCTCGGCCACGGCATCCACCCCGGCATCGACCCGGAGCGGGTCGCGGCCCTGGTCGAGACGGTGCACGGCTACCGTCGGGGCTGAGGGGCGCGTCCCAGGCCTTTGCTTTCCCGGCCGGCCCCCTCCGCATCCCTCCCCCGCGAGCGGGGGAGGGTGTTAAGCGTCGGGGGTGGCGTGGGGCATGGCGTCAGTCGGTGTGTTCCAGCTCGGCTTCGACTTCGGCGATGAGTTCCTGCACGGCGGGCAGGCCGAGTCGGCGCATCGGGCGGCCGTCGATCGGTGACGGAGGCGCCTGGCGGATGCCGTCGGCCGGGAACACCGTGAGTTCGATGTCGAGCCCCTCGGGACCGCGGAAGCTGAGGTAGGGCGCCCGCGTGCCCTGGCCGCCCCGGTAGTGGCGTTCCCCGCTGCGGCACTGGATGCCCATATCCCCCAGCTGGAAGATGACCTCTTCGACCGTCTCGGCGAAGCCGTGCAGGTTGATCAGCGGCTGCGGCTCGAGGATGCCGATGACCAGCGGACCGACCAGCCGCGGTTCCAGCCCGGCCAGACGTTCCATCACCACCGCTGCCGCGCGCAGGCGGTCCCGGTATTCGCGCCGGTTCTCGGCGTCCGCGAACAGCCGGTTGCGCTCCAGCACCGCGGCCTCGACCTCGGTATTCGCCGGCATTTCGCGCCGCCCGCTCATCCCGAGATGATCGGCGGCCTTGCGCTTGGCCAGGCCGTAGTCCCGCACGCCCTCCTCGAGGATGATGCGTGCGGCCTCCTCGGCCAGACGCTGACGCGCCCTGGATTCTGGTATCGCCATCGGCCGGTTCAGAAGATGAATTCGGGTTGGGATTCGATGCGGGGACTGCGGTTTTCCCCGGTTTCCGGGTCGTCAGTAACAGCGGGAATGCTCGCGCTGCGTTCCGGTATCTGTTCCGGGAGCAGCCACTCCCGGCGGCCACGCGGATCGTCGTCGGTGGTGCGCTGCCCGGTCTCCGGGAGCAGGGCCACCTCGACCAGGTCCTCGGGGCGCTCGATCGGAGCCTCCGGCGTGCCGGCCAGCGCACGCTGCATGAACCCCATCCAGATCGGCAGCGCGGCGCGGGCGCCGGTCTCGCGCGAACCGAGCTCGCGGTTGTCGTCGAAACCGATCCACGCGGTCGTTGCCATCTCGGCGTTGAAGCCCACGAACCACGCATCGCGGTAGGAATTGGTGGTGCCGGTCTTGCCGGCCAGGTCGTCCCGCCCCAGTTCCAGCGCGCGGCGTCCGGTGCCGGAGCGGATTACACCGCCCAGCATCTGGCTCATCTGCCAGGCGATTCCCGGCTCCAGTGTCGGGACCGGTTCGGCGAACTGCAATGGACCGTGGGCGGCAGCGAGCTCGAGCTGCTGGCCGGCGGGGTCGTCGCAGGGCGCCGGGCAGGCGCGCTCGGTCGGCGCCTGGTAGAGCAGCGTGCCGTCGACCGCCTCGATGCGGGCGATCAGCCACGGCGTGGTGAGGCGCCCGCCGTTGGCGAAGGGGATGTAGGCGTTGTTCATCTCGACCGGGGTCAGGGATCCGCTGCCCAGCGCCATCGACAGGGTCCGCGGGTGCTGTGCGAGGCGCAATCCGAAGCGGCCGAGATCCGCATGGATCTTCTCCACGCCGATGGTATTCAGCAGGCGGATCGAGGCGAGGTTGAGCGAACTGGCCAGCGCCTCCCGCAGGGTTGTGGCGCCGCGGAAGCTGCGCGAGTAGTTCTCCGGACGCCACTCCGCGCCCAGCGCGGGGTCCCCGAGGACCAGCGGTGCGTCCATCACGGTGCTGGTCGGCATCATGCCGTCCTGCAGCGCCAGTGCATACAGCAGCGGCTTGAACGCCGAACCGGGCTGTCGCTCGGCCTGCAGCGCACGGTTGAACCGGTTCTCGAAGAAGTCGAAGCCGCCCGCCAGCGCCAGGATCGCGCCGTCTCCGGGTGCCTGGGCGACGACCGCGCCGGTGACCTCCGGGACCTGGCTGAGTCGCCAGTCGCCCTCGGTGGTGGGCTGAATGCGCACCACGTCGCCCCGCCGGAGCCAGTCGGACACGGAGGTCCCGGACGGTCTCGCCCAGGCGAGGGCCTCGCCCGCGAGGCGGTGCTCGCCGACTCCGGCGCCGTCCACCAGCACGCCCTCCGCGTCCGATTCGACCACCACTGCCGGGAACAGCAGGCGCCCACTGGCACCCATTTCCGCGAGGACCTGCCTGCGGGCATCGGGGTCGTCGACCACGGTGCCCTCGAGGCGCATTTCGGGACCGCGGTACCCGTGGCGCTGGTCGTAGGCGATCAGGCCGTCGCGCAGGGCCGCGTTCGCCGCTTCCTGTGCATCGCCGTCGAGGGTCGTGTAGATGCGCAGACCGCGAACGTAGGCATCGTCACCCCAGAGGTTCACCACGATCTGGCGCGCGGCCTCCGCGACCCAGTGGGCATCCACTTCGGTCGTGGTCGCATGGCGCCGGCCCAGCACCGGCCGCGCGACCGCATCCGCGTGTTCCTCGGAAGTGATCATGTCGAGCTGAAGCATGCGCCGCAGCACGTAGTTGCGCCGGTTCTGGGCACGTTCGGGACTGGTGATCGGGTTGGTGGTGGAGGGCGCCTTGGGCAATGCCGCAAGGATCGCGATCTGATCGAGCTCAAGTTCTTCGAGGTCGCGGCCGAAATAGACTCTGGCGGCTGCAGAGACACCGTAGGCGCGCTGCCCGAGGAAGATCTTGTTCAGGTAGAGCTCGATGATCTCGTCCTTGGTCAGCTCGCGTTCGATCTGCAGCGCGAGGAAGATCTCCCGGAGCTTGCGTTCATAGGTTCGCTCGCGGGTCAGGAAGAAATTTCTCGCAAGCTGCATGGTGATTGTGCTGCCGCCCTGTGTGCGCTCGCCGGTGCTGAAGACGTGGATGCCGGCACGCAGCAGGCCTAGCGGGTCCACCCCGCGGTGTCGGTAGAAACGCTCGTCCTCGGCCGCGACGAAGGCCTGGAGCAGGCGTTCCGGCATCTCGGAAACGGCAACGGGCTCGCGGCGCTGCTCGGCGAATTCGCCGATCAGCCGGCCGTCGGCGGTGTAGACCTGCATCGGGGTTTGCAGCCGCACCTCGCGCAGCGAGTCGACGGCGGGTAGCCCTGGTGCATAGTAAAGATATAGACCCAGAAAGACGGCGATCGCGGCCATGCCCGCGCCCACGGCAAGGGACAGAAGCGCGAGGATTACACGGAGTAGGAGTGGCATGGCGTCATGTTTGGGTTCGAACAGGAATTTGAGACGATGAGCAAGCCGCTTGCGACGACCTGTTAAAGCGGACTATCATCGAACGGTAAATACGTGTAAACAGCAGGGAACGGCTATAGTATAAGCCCTGCGGCACGCGAACATCAGGGGGGCAGTGTGCTAGGACTGGGGAAAAAGCGCCAGGCTTTGCTCGGGGTCGATTTCAGCGCTGCCGCGATCAAGGTTCTAGAACTGAGTCGCAGTGGCAGCGGCTACAAGGTCGAGGCCTTCGCCGTGGAACCGCTTCCGGAAGGCGCGGTGGTCGACAAGGAATGCCGCGATGCGGGGGCCATCGGCGCCGCCCTCGAGCGCGCGGTGAAACGCTCCGGAACGCGTCTGAGGCACTGCGCGATGGCGGTGCCGTCGTCGACGATCATCACGCGAACCCTCCGGCTTTCCAGCAGCCTGAGCGAGGCCGAGCTCGAGGGGCAGGTCAGCGTCGAGGCGGACCAGTACATTCCGTACAACATCGAGGACGTCAGTATCGACTTCCAGGTCCTGGGCAAGAACCAGGCGAACCCGGAGCTGCTGGACGTGCTGGTGGTGGCGTCGCGCAAGGAGCACGTCCAGTCGCGGGTCGCGATCGCGGAGGCGGCGAATCTGACCGCAGACCTCGTCGATGTCGAGGCCTACGCGGTGGAGAATGCGTCGTCGCTGCTGCTGGACCAGCTTCCGGACCGCGAACAGAAGCCGATCGTCGCGGTGGTGGACGTCGGCGCGCAGGTGACCAGCGTCTACGTGATGAGCCAGGAGCAGGGCGTTATCTACACGCGCGAGCAGGACTTCGGCGGCCGGCTCCTCACCGAGGAGATCATGCGCCGCTACGACATGGACATGCAGCAGGCGGGCAATGCCAAGATTCACGGCGAACTGCCGCCCGACTATGCCGTGTCGGTGCTGGAGCCCTTCAAGGAACGCATGATGGACCAGGTCCAGCGGCTGCTGCAGTATTTCTATGTGACCCGGCCCCAGGACACCATCGACCAGATCTTCCTCGGTGGCGGCTGCGCCTCCATCGCGGGCATCGACGAGCAACTCGAGGAGGTCACCGGCACGCCGGTGCTGATCGCCGATCCGTTCCGGGGGATGCCCGTTGCGCGCCGGGTGAACCGGCAGCGCTTCCTCAATGACGCGCCGGCCACGCTGACGGCCTGCGGCCTGGCCATGCGGGGGTTCGTGGGATGATCTACATCAACCTGTTGCCGTGGCGGGAACAGCGCCGTGCCGAGCGCCGCAAGCAGTTCTACGCGATGCTCGGGGTCGCCGCGCTTGTCGGAGCCGGCCTCGTTTTCGGTGCGCAAGCCTACGTAAATCTTCTGATCGACCACCAGGATACGCGCAATCAGATGCTGCAGACGGAGATCCGCGCGCTGGACCGCCAGATCGCGCGGATCCAGGAGCTGGATCAGCAGCGGCAGGCGGTTATCGACCGTATCGAAGTGATTCAGACCCTGCAGGCCAGCCGGCCCGAAGCGGTGCACCTCTTCGACCAGATGGTGACGACCCTCCCCGAGGGCACCTTCTTCCGCGAACTTCGACAGGAGGGTGAACGCATCAGGCTGGTGGGCCTCGCCGAGTCCAACGCCCGCATCTCGGCCCTGATGCGCCGCTTCGAGGACTCCCCGTGGCTGGAGGAGCCGGCACTGCAGATCATCGAGACCCGCCAGGAGGGTCCGCTGCAGGTGCGTGACTTCCGGCTCGAAGCCGAGCAGACACGGCCGGCGGCGAACGAGGAGACAGAAGAGGGGGCCTCGTAATGGACTGGAAAGCGATCAACGAAGTCGACCTGCAGAACCTTGGCGAGGCGCCCGGAATCGTCAAGGGCTTCATCGTCGTGCTGATTATCGGGGCCCTGCTCGGGGCGGGCTACTGGTTCCTGATCAAGGACCAGATGGAGGTGCTCGAGCGTGGCGAGCGTCTCGAAACCCAGCTGCGCGCCGAGTTCGAGGAAAAGCAGAGCCGGGCGGCCAACCTGCCAGCCTACGAGGCGCAGCTCGAAGAGATCGAGCGCATGTTCGCCTCGCTGTTGCAGCTCCTGCCGAGCACTGCCGAGATCCCGAGCCTGCTGGTCGACATCTCCCAGACGGCCCTTACGGTGGGCCTGGAGATCGAACTCTTCCAGCCAAGGCCCGAGGTCAACCAGACCTTCTACGCCGACGTCCCGATTCAGCTGCGGTTGCGCGGTACCTACGAGGAGCTTGCCGAGTTCGTCAGCGGTGTCTCTGCAATGCCTCGCATTGTTACGGTGCACAATGTCTTCATTCGGCCTGGCGAATCGGACAGTGATTTGCTGATGGACGCGGTGGCCCGGACCTACCGCTACCTGGAGGAAGGTTGATGGTCACCCGTGGCGTTTCCCTCCCGTGGTTCGTGATCCTGACTGCAGCGGTCGTACTGACCCTCACCGGGTGCCAGCGCGACACTTCCGATCTGGAGCAGTACATCGATGATGTGATGGCACGGCCCGGCGGCGACATCGAGCCCATGCCAACGGTCGAGCCGCACGAACCGTTCCTCTACCCCGGACACGAACGTTCGCCGTTCGACTCCACCGTGATCGCCCGCCCGCTTCCCGCGGAACCCGTCGGCATTCCCGGTGAAGTGGATGTCGATTTCGACCGGCCGCGCGAGCCGCTTGAGAGCTTCCCGCTGGATTCGCTGCGCATGGTGGGCTCGCTGGAGCAGGAAGGTGTACGCTATGCTCTGGTAAGAACGCCGGACCGCACGATCCAGTCGGTGACCGCGGGCAATCACATGGGGCAGAATTTCGGACGTATCACCGAGATCACCCCGCGGTCGATTCGCCTGGTTGAAGTGGTTCCGGATGCCTTCGGTGGGTACATGGAGCGCGAGAACTCCATCGCGTTGACGGAATGACATCTCAGGGGGGGTACAGGCATGAACGTGGAATGTGACAGCACGTCTGGCACGACGCGCCAGGCGCGCACGCAATGGCGCGCAACGGGAGCGGTGCTGCTCTGGCTGGCAAGCCTGGCCCTTTCCGCGGCTGCGCCGTTGTCGGCACAGGAACTTCGGGACGTGAGAGCCACTGGGCTCGGTTCCGGCCAGACGCAGCTTTCCCTCCAGTTCTCCGACGTTCCCCCTGACCCCAGCATCTTCGCCGTCGATTCTCCCCCGCGCCTTGCGCTCGATCTGCCGGGGGTTTCGAACCGCATGGCGGCCCGAACCACCGAGCTGAACGTTGGCCCCCTGGAGTCCCTCACTGCCGTCGAGGCCGGAGAGCGGACGCGGGTGGTCGTGAACCTGAGGCAGAGTTCGGACTACCGTAGCCGGGTCGAGGGCAACAACCTGATCCTCACGGTCGGCCCCGGGGTGGCCCGCGCGGAGCCCGTTGCGGCCCCCCCCGAGCCGCGTGCCGCGGCCGAGGCAGAGCCCGCGCCGGGTCGCGCGGGCGTTCGCAGTGCGCGGCCCCCGGAGATCATGGATATCGATTTCCGCCGCGGTGATGAAGGCCAGGGCCGCGTGCTGGTGGAACTCTCGCGTCCGGGCGTCACGGTCGAGGTGCAGGAGCAGGCCGGGCGCGTTGAGGTCGTGTTCCCGCGCGTGCTGATGGACGACGACCTGATTCGGCGCCTGAACGTGGTCGATTTCGCGACACCGGTGGTCAGCATCGACACCGAACGCGAGCGGGACGAGCGCATCCGCATGGTGGTCAACACCACGGGCGAATACGACGTGCTCTCCTACCAGGCGGACCGCAACTTCGTGATCGAGGTCGCGCCGCTGGCCGAGGCGGAGCAAGAGGCGCTCAGGATCGAGCGGGAAGAGTTCGTCGGCGAACGACTCTCCCTGAACTTCCAGGATATCGAGGTCCGGTCGGTGCTGCAGCTGCTCGCGGACTTCACGGACCTGAACATCGTCGTCAGCGACACGGTCACCGGCAACATCACCTTGCGCCTGAACAACGTGCCGTGGGACCAGGCCCTGGACATCGTGCTGAGGGTCCGCGACCTGGACAAGCGCATGACCGGCAACGTGATCTACGTGGCGCCCCGCGAGGAGATCGCGGAGCGCGAGCGCCGCGAACTCGAGGCAATGAAGGAGCAGGAGGACCTGGCGCCCCTGCGTACCGAGTTCCTCTCGGTGAACTTCACCCAGGCGGAGTCGATCCGGCGGCTCATCCACGACCGTGATCGCGCTCGCACCGGTGATGGCGCGGACCGCCGCATGTCCTTCCTGTCCGATCGGGGCAGTGTCTCGGTCGATGCCCGTACCAATACCCTGATCGTGCGCGACACCCAGGATCAGATCGAGTCGATCCGCCGCCTGGTCGAGCGCCTCGACGTGCCCACGCAGCAGGTGCTGATCGAGACCCGCG
>PWRV01000330.1 GCA_003563455.1 Thioalkalivibrio sp. | reverse complement strand
CGTCGGTCGAGGGTCAGGCGGTGAATCGTATTCGAACCCATTATCAGAACCTGCAGGTCCGGGAGGACGCCAGCCCCGAGGTGATCCGCGGTGCCTGGAAGGAACTGTCACAGAAGTGGGACCCTGAACACAACCCCGAACAGCGGGCGCACGCGGAGCGTGTCCGCAAGATCATCGATCAGTCGTACCGTGTACTGGCGGACCCGGAACTTCGGCGCCAGCACGATGCCTGGTTACGCATGCAGCGAGCCGCCGCGGAGACCTCCCCGGCGGTAGCGGCTTCGGAAGGCTCTGCGGGAGAGTGGATCCCGGCGGCCACCGCGCCGGTGCCCGCGCGGGGACCCGTGGGCCTGACGCTGATCACGATGGCCTGGATCAGCGCCTTCGCACTGGTGTGGTGGCTGTTCGACGATTACCTCGACCGGCGGGAGTTTCCCAATCGAAATCTCGTGGTCGAGGTTGGGGCGACGGAGGAACTCGTGCTGCACCGGAATCACGTCGGTCACTACCTGGCTCCGGGCACCATCAACGGCGAGCCGGTAGTGTTCCTCCTTGACACGGGTGCAACGCAGGTATCGGTTCCGTTGCACCTCGCCGAGGGCCTGGGGCTGCACGCGGGGTCCAGGGGTCGCGCGATGACCGCCAACGGCGCAGTCGAAATCTGGCAGACGCGCATCGATGAACTCGGACTCGGGCCATTTGTGCTGGCAAACGTGCGGGGCCATATCAATCCCGGCATGACCAGCGACCAGGTGCTGTTGGGGATGAGCGTCCTTCGACACCTTGAGTTTGCCCAGCGAGACGGCCGGCTGATCCTGAACCTGCCCCGATGACTCGCGAACCCGAAGCCGGGCGGTTGCAGGCGCGGCATTCAGCGGCAGGGTAGGAAATTTCTCGCTTGGATAAGAGAATTAGCGTATCTTAATAAATAGATAATGTGAGGCGGGTTGGTCGCGGCCGCACGTTGTTTTCCGCCCCGGAGCGGGTGCGGCCGTTCGGTGGAGGAAGCTCTGATGCCCAAGGTGACGCTGGAGCAGTGGCGAATGCTCAAGGCCGTAGTGGAGGCCGGTGGTTTTGCGAAGGCGGGCGAGAACGTCCACAAGAGTGCATCCAGCATCAATCACGCGGTCCAGAAACTGCAGCAGCAGCTCGGCGTTCCGTTGCTGGAAGTCCGTGGACGCAGAACCGTGCTGACCCCTGCCGGCGAGACGCTTCTGCGGCGGGCCGAGTGGCTGCTGAAGGAAGCCGTCTCGGTGGAGGAGTTGGCCGAGGTCCTGAGTTCCGGCATCCAGACCGAGCTCTACGTGGCAGTCGATCAGCTGGTTCCCTCGGCCGTCGTCATCGATGTCCTGCACGATTTCTCCGCCCACTTCCCGTCCACGCGCGTGCAGTTGCACGAGACGGTGCTGAAAGGCGGACCGTCGCTGCTGGAGTCGGGTAACGCAGACCTGCTGATCGGGCCCGACACCCCTCCGGGTTTTCTGGCCGAGCCGCTGGGACAGGTCCGGATGGTCTGCGTTGCGCACCCGCTCCACCCGCTGGCGCTGCGTCCAGGCCTGCAAGTGTCGATGCGCGACCTGCGGCACAGTCGCCAGGTGGTGGTTCGGGATTCTTCCCGGGAGCACGATGCGCAGGGAGGCTGGCTGGATTCCGATCAGCGCTGGACAGTGAGCCACATGGAGACGGCGCTTCGGATCGTTCGGGCGGGTTTTGCCTTCGCCTGGCTGCCGGAATGCCTGGTCGGCGAGTACCTGGACCGCGGCGCCCTGACGACCCTTCCGCTCCAGGCGGGATCGAGCTACGTGGTGCCGTTCTCGCTGGCGTACGGCGACCCTGACCGTCACGATCTTGCGGTAATGAAACTGGCGGAAATGCTGACCGCGGCCTTTGCAGAGCGGGTTCCGGCACCGGGATCAGCCGAAGTTCCCGACTGGTGGT
Organism: Thioalkalivibrio sp.; assembly: GCA_003563455.1. Taxonomy (GTDB): domain Bacteria; phylum Pseudomonadota; class Gammaproteobacteria; order Ectothiorhodospirales; family Ectothiorhodospiraceae; genus Thioalkalivibrio. Next base: position 6,794 of record PWRV01000330.1, on the reverse strand, counting down.
CGATTGCGCATTGCGGTCCGCGCGCGATCCTGTAGTCACGGCGGTTGAGCACCCGCTCGACCGCCTGACCCACAGGTTGCCCACGACCCGTTACACTGGCCGGAAACGCTTCCGGGGAGTCGGGCATGTGCGGAATTGCGGGGGAATTCGTCTGGGGAGACCGACGCGCGGACGTCGATGCCGTGGCGCGGATGCTGCCGGCGCTGGCTCGCCGCGGACCCGATTCGGACGGCGTGTGGGGCTCCGGCCGCGTGGCGCTTGGCCACCGGCGCCTGGCAATCCTGGACCTGTCCCAGCGCGCGCACCAGCCGATGTTCGATCCCGAGACCGGGCTGGCCCTGGTCTTCAACGGCGCGATCTACAACTTCCGCGCGCTCCGCGCCGACCTCGAGAGGCGCGGTCACCGATTCTTCTCCACCGGCGACACCGAGGTGATCCTGCGTGGATACGCAGAGTGGGGAGCCGGCGTGGTCGAGCGGCTGCACGGGATGTTCGCGTTCGCTCTGTACGACTCGCGCTCGCAGCGGCTTCTGCTGGCGCGGGACCGCATGGGGATCAAGCCGCTCTATCTCGCCCCGTTCGCGCACGGGATCCGCTTCGCGTCGAACTCGCAGGCCCTGCTGGCCAGCGGCGGCGTGGATACCCGGCTGGACGCCGAATCGCTGCACCTGCTGTTTTCCCTGCATGCGGTGGTCCCGGCGCCGCGTACGGTCCTGCAAGGGATCCGCAAGCTTCGGCCCGGGCACTACGTTCTGATCGAGGCTGACGGACACGAGCACGAGGAATGCTACTGGCGGCTCTGTGCGCGGCGGCCCGATGAACCGCTCGACGACGACGAATGGCGGGAACGGATCGAGGCCGGGCTGCGCCGTGCGGTGCGGCGGCGGCTGGAGGTCGCGGACGTGCCGGTGGGTGTGCTGCTTTCGGGCGGTCTGGACTCCAGCCTGCTGGTGGCGCTGGCAGTGGAGGAAGGCGCCGGCGATCTGCGCACCTTCACCATCGGTTTCGAGGACCAGCCCGAGGAAAAGGGCTCGGAATTCGAGTACTCGGACCCGGTTGCGGAGCGCTACGGGACGGATCACCAGCGGGCGCTGATCCCCAACAGCGAGGTGCTGCGCCGACTGCCCGAGGCTGTCGGGGCCATGGCCGAACCGATGTTCGGCCAGGATGCGGTGGCGTTTTACCTTTTGTCCGAACAGGTGTCCCGGCATGTGAAGGTGGTGCAGTCGGGGCAGGGTGCCGACGAGGTGTTTGGGGGGTATTTCTGGTACCCGCGGATGGCGGAGGATCGCGAGGGTGGCTGGGCCGACCGCTTCCGCCGCCACTATTTTGACCGCGACGACCCGGAGATGCGGGAATTGCTGGTCCGTCCGCCGGCCGACGACGTTACGGGCGACTGGCTGCATGCCGAGCTGGCGGCCCTCGAGACCGATCGGGCCGACAGTTTTATCGATGCGGCGCTCGCGCTCGACGTGACCACCCTGATCGTCGACGACCCGGTAAAGCGAGTCGACAACATGACCATGGCCTTCGGACTCGAGGCACGGGTCCCGTTCCTCGACCACGAACTGGTCGAGATCGCGGCGTCGATGCCGCCGCACCTGAAGCTCGGTGATGGCGGGAAGAAGGTGCTGAAGCAGATCGGGCGGGGACGCCTGCCGGACACGGTTCTCGATCGGCCGAAGGGCTACTTTCCGGTGCCGGCGCTGAAGTATGTGCGCGGCGAGTTCCTCGATTTCATGCGCGACATCCTCGGTTCCCGCGCGGCGCACGAGCGCGGCATCTACCGACCCGAGTATGTCCGGAAGCTGCTGGCAGAGCCCGACGCGCATTTCACCCGCATCCAGGGCTCGAAGCTCTGGCACCTGGCCCTGCTCGAATTCTGGCTGCAAACGCATGTCGATGGGGTGTAGACGCGGGTCTTGCGGGTCCGGGGGGCGCCGGCGTTCGGGGCTGCACCGGGGTCGGGGGGCCGTGCGTGCGGGACGCCGTGAATACGTCCCTGTAGGCTTGACGGCGGCATTCATGCCGCCGACACCCGCACGCACGGCCCCCCGACCCCGGTGCTCAGGCGTGGGTGCATGTCTGCTTGCTGCGTGCGCCTCCATCTCGCGGCCCCTTGTGGGAGCGGCCTCTGGCCGCGACGGCCCCGGGCACGAGGGATCACGGCCGCAAATAACCCAGTGGCAGGGCCGTGCGGTCGATCACCCGGCGGAGCACGAAGCTTGAGTGCACGCTGCTGACGCCCTCGAGCCGGGTGATCCGGCGCAGCAGGAAGTTCTGGTAGGCGTCCATGTCCGGGACCACGACCTGCAGCAGGTAGTCCGCGGCCTGCCCGGTGATCAGGAAGCAGTGCTGGACCTCGGGATAACCGGAGACTGCCTCCTCGAAGGCGGCAAAGCGCTCGGGCGTGTGACGGTCCATGCCGATGTGGATCAGCGCGGTGATCTCGAGCCCGAGCAGCTTGCGGTCGAGCAGCGCGTAACGTCCAACGATGATGCCCGCCTCCTCCAGTGCCCGCACCCGGCGCAGGCAGGGGGAGGGACTCAGCCCGACGCGATCCGCGAGTTCCTGGTTCGAGAGCCCGGCGTTCTCCTGCAGCGTCTCGAGGATGCGCCGGTCGGTGCGATCGAGGGCGTGCGGTTTGTTTGTACCCGAGGCAGACATCAGCATATTTCCCAAATGGCGTTATCGGAGCAATTATATTGCCGGCTATTTCGAATAGAGGCCAAAAAAGACGAACAATTGCGCTTCCATCCGAATATCATGGTGCCATTGCGTGACGCGGCGTTCGCGTCCCGGTCGCCTGCCGGCGCACCGGGATCTCGGACGCCCTCCGGACAACGGATCAAGAGGAATACCATGCGCCCCGTTCAGTTCAATCACCGGAAGTATGCACCCGCCCCGGCGATCGCGAAGCCCGATCGTCGCTGGCCCGATCGCCGCGTGGAGCAAGCGCCCCTGTTTGCCAGTGTGGATCTGCGCGATGGCAACCAGGCGCTCGAGCGGCCGATGTCCGTTGAGCAGAAGCTGCGTTTCTTCGATCTGCTGGTCGGGATCGGCCTGACCGAGATCGAGGTCGGCTTTCCGTCCGCGTCGCAACCGGACTTCGAGTTCACGCGGCGTCTGATCGACGAGGGGCGCATACCGGATCACGTGACCATCCAGGTACTGACCCAGGCCCGCGAGGACCTGATCCGGCGTACCTTCGAGGCCCTGGAAGGCGTTCAGCGTGCCATCGTGCATGTTTACAACTCCACCAGCCCGGCCCAGCGCGAGCAGGTCTTCGGGCTCGACCGGGACGGTGTGCGGGCGATCGCGGAGCGTGGCGCGCGCTGGGTGCGGGACATCGCCCGCGACTACCCGGAGACCGAATGGACCTTCCAGTACTCGCCCGAGAGCTACTCGGCGACCGAGCCCGACTACGCTGTTGCGGTCGTCGACGCGGTGAATGCGATCTGGCGGCCGGATCTCGGTCAGCGCGTGATCATCAACCTGCCGGCAACGGTGGAGATCACCATGCCGAACGTGTTCGCGGACCAGATCGAATCGTTCTGTGACCATGTCGCGATGCGCGAGCACTTTGTGCTTTCACTGCACACGCACAACGATCGGGGCACCGGCGTCGCCGCCGCCGAGCTTGGCCTGCTGGCAGGGGCTGACCGGCTGGAGGGTACCCTGTTCGGCAACGGCGAACGCACCGGCAACATGGATCTTGTTACAGTCGCGATGAACTTGTACTCACAGGGCATTGATCCAGCGATCGATCTCTCGAACATGGAGGGGATCGAAAGGATCTACACGGAGTGCACCGCGCTGCCTGTTCATCCGCGTCACCCGTGGGCCGGGGAACTGGTCTACACGGCCTTTTCAGGCAGTCACCAGGATGCGATTCGCAAGGGCATGGACCACCAGAAGCGGCACGGCGGCCCATGGCAAGTGCCGTACCTGCCGATCGATCCGCGGGATCTCGGCCGGCGGTACGAGGCGGTGGTCCGGATCAACAGTCAGTCAGGCAAGGGCGGCGTTGCTCACGTGCTGGAGCGCGATCACGGCATCACGCTGCCGCGTTGGCTGGCGGTGGAGTTTGCGCGGGCGGTACAGACGGAAGCCGAGGCCTCCGGCGCAGAGGTGAACTCGCGGACCGTCGGAAGCCTGTTCGAGCGCATGTACCTGGATACGCCCGACGGCTGGCAGCTGAGCGGCTACCGGCTGAATCGTCAGGGTTCGCAGGTGGAGATCGATGTGCAGCTCGCTCGGGACGGTGTGGTCCAGCGACTGACCGAACGCGGCGATGGCGTGGTGTCGGCGCTGATCGCAGCGCTGGAGCGCCGCTACGGGTTTTCCGCCGAGGTTGTCGAGTTTGACGAACACGCGCTGGAGCACAGCACCGGTTCCCGCGCGCTGGCGGCAGTGGCGCTGACGGTCAACGGTCGCCGCATCGCGGGGGTTGCGATCGCCGAGGACAGTGCGGGTGCGGCAGTGCAGGCCGTGCTGACCGCCGTCGCCCGCAGTGGCGTCGTCGCCGGCGAGCCGGATGCTGGCCCCGCGGCTGCGGTCAACGTCTCATGACCCGCGGGACCGGTTTCCGGCGGTGATCGTGCGGGGCCTGGCTGCGCGCATCGCCGCTGGAAGCCGTTCCCACGCGCAGCAGCGACCCCGTCCTTTTCGTTGCATGCATTCGCGGCTCCCCGGCCGCGGACGCGGTATGATGCGGCCCGTTTGCGGTCCTAGCAGGAGGAACCATGTCCGGTCAGACGCTTTACGACAAATTGTGGCGGGCACACGTCGTCCACGAGGAACCGGACGGAACCACGCTGCTCTACATCGACCGTCATCTCGTGCACGAGGTCACTTCGCCCCAGGCCTTCGAGGGGCTGCGCCTCGCCGGGCGCAAGCCGTGGCGCGGGGACTCGGTGCTCGCGGTCCCGGATCACAATGTGCCGACGGATCACCGCGACCAGGGTATCGCCGACCCGGTCTCGCGGATTCAGGTCGAGACACTGGAGCACAACGTGTCGGAATACGGACTCCGGTTCTTCCCGATGCGTGATCTGCGCCAGGGAATCGTGCACGTGATCGGACCGGAGCAGGGCGCGACGCTGCCGGGGATGACGGTCGTCTGCGGCGACTCCCACACCTCGACCCACGGCGCACTCGGTGCGCTGGCCTTCGGGATCGGCACCTCCGAAGTGGAGCACGTGCTGGCGACCCAGTGCCTGTGGCAGAGCCGCTCGAAGAGCATGCTGGTGCGGATCGAAGGCGAACTGCGTCCGGGGGTGACGGCCAAGGACGTTGTACTCGCGACAATCGGCACAATCGGTACTGCCGGCGGCACGGGTTACGCGATCGAATTTGGCGGTTCCGCGATTCGCAGCCTGTCGATCGAGGGCCGGATGACCGTCTGCAACATGGCCATCGAGGCCGGTGCGCGCGCGGGAATGGTGGCGGTGGACGAGAAGACCATCGAGTATGTGCGGGGCCGCCCGCAGGCGCCGACCGGGGAGCTCTTCGAGCAGGCCGCGGCGGCCTGGCGGGAGCTGGTCAGCGATCCCGATGCGCGCTTCGACCGCGTGGTGGAGCTCGACGCGGCGGCGATCGAGCCGCAGGTCAGCTGGGGCACCTCGCCCGAGATGGTGGTCGCGGTTTCGGGCCAAGTGCCGGACCCGGATCGGGAGCAGGATCCGGTGCGCGCCGAAGGCATGCGCAGGGCGCTGACCTACATGGGCCTCGAGGCGGGAACGCCCATCGCGGCGATCCGGCCGGACAAGGTCTTCATCGGCTCCTGCACCAACTCGCGCATCGAGGACCTGCGCGAGGCGGCGGCTGTGGTGCGCGGGCGGCGCAAGGCGGAAAACGTCAAGCTCGCGATGGTGGTGCCCGGCTCGGGACTGGTGAAGCAGCAGGCCGAGGCCGAGGGGCTGGACAGGATCTTCCTCGACGCCGGTTTCGAATGGCGCGATCCGGGCTGTTCGATGTGCCTGGCAATGAACGCCGACCGGCTGGAACCGGGGGAACGCTGTGCCTCGACCTCGAACCGCAATTTCGAGGGCCGGCAGGGGCAGGGCGGGCGCACCCACCTGGTCAGCCCGGCGCTCGCGGCCGCCGCTGCGGTGGCCGGGCACTTCGTGGAACCCGGCCAACTCGAGGGCTGAACGATGCAGGCATTCACCGTGCACCGGGGCATTGCGGCCCCGCTCGACCGCGCCAATGTCGATACCGACGCGATCATCCCCAAGCAATACCTGAAGTCGATCAAGCGGACCGGGTTCGGCCCGAACGCCTTTGACGACTGGCGCTACCTCGATCCCGGCCAGCCCGACGCGGACAATACCGGACGTCGCCCGAACCCGGAATTCGTGCTGAACCGGCCACCGTTCGATCGGGCAACCATCCTGCTCGCCCGCAAGAACTTTGGCTGCGGCTCCTCCCGCGAGCACGCGGTTTGGGCGCTCGGCGACTTCGGTTTCCGGGCAGTGATTGCGCCGTCCTTTGCCGACATCTTCTTCAGTAACAGCTTCAAGAATGGCCTTCTTCCTGTTGTTCTTGAAGAGCCGGAAGTCGACGAGTTGTTCCAGCGGGTGCACGCCGACCCGGGCCTCGAGATCGAGGTCGATCTGCAGGCGCAGGCGGTGCGGGTGCCGGGCGGACCCACGTTCCACTTCGAGATCGACGGCGATCGTCGCCGCCGACTGCTCGAGGGTCTGGACGACATCGCGCTGACGCTTCAGCATGCGCATGAAATACGGGCGTACGAGGAGCGCCGGCGCCAGGAGGCCCCGTGGTTGATGCCT
>PWRV01000311.1 GCA_003563455.1 Thioalkalivibrio sp. | reverse complement strand
GCGATGACCTCGATCCTCTCCGAGCTGCTGCGGCAGGAACGCCTGAAGATCGTCGAATCCTTCGCGGTGGAGTCCGGCCGGACCCGCGACGCGGTGGCGGCACTGGCTGCGCTGGGTCTGCAATCCGGCCTCGTCGTCACCGCGGACCAAGACGCGAGCACCTGGCGGGCCCTTCGCAACATTCCGAGGATCGACATTGTCACCGCGGCGGAACTCAACCCGGTGGTGCTCGTGGGTTCCGAGACCGTGGTGATGACCACGGATGCGGTGAAGCGCATAGAGGAGTGGTTGTCATGAACCAGCGTCTGCTGCAGGTGATTCTGGGTCCGGTGGTGTCCGAGAAATCCACCGCCGCCGGTGAGACCGGGACGCACGTATTCAAGGTGCGCCGCGATGCCACGAAGTCCGAGATCAAGCAGGCGGTCGAGAAGATCTTCGAGGTGCAGGTCGATTCCGTTCGCACGCTGGTCCAGGACGGCAAGGTGAAGCGATTCGGGCGCCAGTTCGGTCGGCGCAACCATTGGAAGAAGGCCTACGTCTCGCTTGCCGAAGGGCAGACGATCGAATTGGGCGAAGGAGATCAGGGTTAAGCCATGGCGATCATGAAGACCAATCCGACCTCTGCCGGGCGACGCCACGCAGTCAAGGTCCGGAATCCGGAACTGCATTCCGGCGCGCCCTACGGGCCGCTGCTGGAAAAGAAGTCGAGGACCGGTGGCCGCAACAACCAGGGTCGCATTACGACGCGGCACATCGGCGGCGGCCACAAGCGGCAGTATCGCATTGTCGATTTCAAGCGCAACAAGGACAACGTACCCGCGGTCGTCGAGCGGCTGGAATACGATCCGAACCGCAGCGCGCATCTTGCATTGCTGAAATACGCCGACGGCGAGCGCCGGTACATCATCGCCCCCAAGGGCCTGCGTGTGGGTGACTCGGTGCTGAGCGGTAGCCAGGCACCGGTCCGCACCGGCAATGCGATGGAGCTGCGCTCGATTCCGGTAGGAACCGTCGTGCACTGCGTGGAAATGAAGCCCGGCAAAGGGGCCCAGCTCGCTCGTTCTGCGGGAACGTCGGTGCAGGTTGTGGCTCGCGAGGGCCGGCACGCGACCCTGCGCCTGCGCTCCGGCGAGATGCGCCGCGTCCTTTCCGAGTGCCGCGCGGTGGTTGGCGAGGTCGGCAATTCCGAGCATGCGCTGCAGAAGTTCGGCAAGGCCGGTGCGAAGCGCTGGATCGGCGTTCGTCCGACGGTGCGCGGCACCGCGATGAATCCGGTCGACCACCCGCACGGCGGCGGCGAAGGCCGCAACTTCGGCCTGCAGCCGGTGACCCCATGGGGCGTGCCGACAAAGGGTTACAAGACCCGCCACAACAAGCGAACCGACCGCATGATCCTGCGTCGTCGGAAGAAGTAACGGAGTTCGAGCATGCCGCGTTCACTGAAGAAGGGCCCGTACGTCGACCATCACCTGTTGAAGAAGGTCGATGTCGCCGTGGAAAAGAACGACCGCCGCCCGATCAAGACCTGGTCGCGCCGTTCCATGATCATCCCGCAGATGGTCGGGTTGACGGTGGCGGTCCATAACGGACGGCAGCACGTGCCGGTGCTGGTGACGGAGAACATGGTCGGGCACAAGCTCGGCGAATTCGCCGCCACCCGGACTTTCAAGGGCCACGTGGCCAACAAGAAGTCGCGCTAAGGAACTGTAATGAATACGGATGAAACGATCGCGAAGCTGCGTTACGCCCGGATCTCGCCGCAGAAGGCGCGCCTGGTCGCGGACCTGGTTCGCGGCAAGCCGGTTGAGCAGGCGCTGAACGAGCTGAGCTTCAGCCCCAAGAAGGCGTCGGCGATGATCAGGAAGGTGCTGGAGTCCGCGATCGCCAACGCGGAGAACAACGACGGCGCGGATGTCGACGAACTGCGCGTCAGCCGGGTGCATGTCGACGAGGGTCCGGTGATGAAGCGGATGCAGGCGCGGGCCAAGGGCCGTGGTAACCGCATCCTGAAACGGACCAGTCACATCCTGATTGGCGTCAGCGAAACGGGAGCGAGGTAGTCATGGGTCAGAAAGTACATCCAACGGGAATACGCCTCGGCATCTCGCGCCCGTGGTCGGCGACCTGGTACGAAGACGGCGATGCGTTCGGCAAGACGTTGAACGATGACATCGAGCTGCGTGCCTTTCTGCGCAAGCGGCTGTCGCATGCATCGGTGAGCCGTATTCAGATCGAGCGCCCGTCGCGTGCTGCGCACGTGACGATCCACACCGCGCGGCCGGGCATCGTGATCGGCAAGAAGGGCGAGGACATCGAGGCCCTGCGGCGCGAAGTCGCGGCACGGTCCGGGCTCGAAGTGAGCAATGTGAAAATCAACATCGAGGAGATCCGCAAGCCCGAGGTTGACGCGCAACTGGTCGCCGAGGGCATCGCCCAGCAGCTGGAACGGCGGATCATGTTCCGGCGCGCGATGAAGCGGGCTGTGGGCAATGCGATGCGCCTTGGCGCCCAGGGCGTCAAGGTGCACGTCTCCGGCCGCCTGAATGGTGCCGAGATTGCGCGTTCCGAATGGTATCGGGAGGGTCGCGTCCCGTTGCACACGCTGCGCGCCGACATCGATTACGGCTTTGCCGAGGCGAAGACGACCTACGGCGTGATTGGCATCAAGGTGTGGATCTTCAAGGGTGAGGTATTCGGCCTGGATGGCGCCGAGGCCCGGCCGGCCGCCGCCCACTAGGTCCGCGCAACAAGGAATTCGTCATGCTGCAGCCAAAGAGAACCAAGTTCCGGAAGCAATTCAAGGGCAAGAACCGAGGTTTCGCGAGCTCGGGTGCCAAGGTGAGCTTCGGTGAATACGGCCTTCAGGCCGTCGACCGCGGTCGTATCACCGCCCGTCAGATCGAGGCGGCGCGCCGTGCGATGGTCCGCCACATCAAGCGCAGTGGAAAGATCTGGATCCGGGTCTTTCCCGACGTTCCGGTGTCCAAGAAGCCGCTCGAAGTGCGCATGGGCAAGGGCAAGGGCAATGTGGAGTACTGGGTGTGCAAGATTCAGCCCGGTCGCGTTCTCTATGAGATGGAGGGCGTGAACGAGGATGTCGCGCGCGAGGCCTTCCGCCTGGCCGCGGCCAAGCTTCCGATCAAGACGACGTTCGCACGCAGGCAGGTGATGTGATGAGGTTCGCGGAACTGCAGAAGAAGAATGCCTCCGAGCTGGACGAGGAGCTGGACGGGCTCTACCAGGAGCAGTTTGCGTTGCGCATGCAGAAGGCGGTGGGACAACTCGCGCGCCCGGATCGCGTCAAGAAGGTCCGTCGCGAGATTGCCCAGATCAAGACGCTCATCAACCAACGCAAGCTGCCAGGATAAGAACATGAACGAAGAAACGTCCAAAACCCAGCGTTCCATCATCGGGCGTGTGGTGAGCGACAAGGCGGACAAGACACGCACGGTCGTGGTCGAACGCCGCGTGCGCCACCCGCTGTACGGCAAGTTCATCCGCCGGAGCACCCGGCTGTACGTGCACGACGAGAGCAACGAGTCCCGCACCGGTGACACCGTGAGAATCCGCGAATGCCGCCCGCTGTCGCGCATGAAGCGTTTCGCGCTCGTGGAAGTGCTCGGCCGCGCCCCGGCCTGAGCGGGCGCCCATTCGTTGGAGACATAGTCATGATTCAAATGCAGACCGTTCTCGAGGCCGCCGACAACAGCGGCGCGCGCCGGGTGCAGTGCATCAAGGTGCTGGGCGGGTCGCATCGCCGGTACGCACGTGTCGGTGACGTGATCAAGGTGAGCGTGAAGGACGCAATCCCGCGCGGCAAGGTCCGGAAGGGCGACGTGTACAACGCGGTCGTTGTCCGTACCGCTTCCGGGGTGCGCCGTCCCGACGGCTCCGTGATCCGCTTCGACCGCAACGCCGCGGTGCTGCTGAACAACCAGCTGCAGCCGATCGGTACCCGGATCTTCGGACCTGTGACCCGTGAACTGCGCGGCGAGAAGTTCATGAAGATCATCTCGCTGGCACCCGAAGTATTGTGAGGCAGCCATTAACAAGATTCGCAAGGGCGATGATGTGACGATCATCGCCGGCAAGGACAAGGGGCGCCGTGGCACTGTGCTGCGGGTCTTTCCGGACAGTCGCGTCCTGGTCCAGAACGTCAACATGGTGAAGAAGCACCAGAAGCCGAACCCGAACATGGGTCGCACTGGCGGCATCATCGAAAAGGAGATGCCGATCCATGTTTCCAATGTGATGTTGTTCAATCCGGCCGCCGCGAAGGGTGACCGGGTTTCCTTCAAGACCCTGGAAGACGGTCGCAAGGTTCGGGTGTTCCGCTCGAACGGCGAAGTCGTCGACGTATAAGGGCGGATTGATAGCCATGGAACGTTTGAGAACACAGTACCTCGAGTCGGTGATTCCGGCCCTGAAGGAAAAATTCGAGTACGCCAACGTGATGGAGGTCCCCCGGATCACCAAGATCACGCTGAACATGGGGCTGGGCGATGCGGTTGCCGACAAGAAGGTCATCGATCATGCCCTGTCGGACATGACCGCGATCGCGGGACAGAAGCCCGTGGTGACCAGGGCGAGGAAGTCCATCGCGGGATTCAAGATCCGCGACGGGTATCCGATCGGCTGCAAGGTGACGCTGCGTCGGGGGCGGATGTACGAATTTCTCGACCGGCTGATCAACGTCGCGATTCCGCGCGTCCGGGACTTCCGCGGCTTCAGCCCGCGTGCCTTCGATGGCCGCGGCAACTACAGCCTCGGCGTGAAGGAACAGATCATCTTCCCGGAGATCGATTACGACCGCATCGACAAGATCCGCGGGATGGACATCACCATCACCACCAACGCAAAGAGCGATGAGGAAGCGAAGGCGCTGCTCGAGGCCTTCCGCTTTCCCTTCCGGACGTAACCCGAGGTTTCCGAGAAATGGCAAAGGTTTCGATGATGATGCGCGAGCAGAAGCGCGCAAGACTGGTGCAGAAATACGCGGCACGCCGGGCCGAGCTGAAGGCAAAGGTCCTGGACGACACGCTGCCTGGCGAGGAGCGCATGGCGGCCATGCAGGATCTGCAGAAGCTGCCGCGCGATTCGAGCCCGGTGCGCAGGCGCAACCGCTGCGGCGTCACCGGTCGGCCCAAGGGCTACTACCGCCGCTTTGGTCTCGCGCGCAACAAGCTCCGCGAATACGCGATGCGCGGCGAGATCCCGGGACTGCGCAAGGCAAGTTGGTAAGGAGAACAGAATCATGATGACCGATCCGATTGCCGATCTGCTGACCCGGGTGCGGAACGCCCAGCGGGCGGAGAAAAAGACCGTCGCGGTTCCCTACAGCCGTACCAAGGAGGCGATCCTGAGGGTCTTCGCGGAAGAGGGCTATGTTGCCGATGTCGTCACGGAAGGCGAGGGTGCGGCGAAGCAGCTTCGCGTGACCCTGAAGTATTTCCAGGGGCGTGGCGTGATCGAGAATATCGAGCGCATCAGCCGTCCCGGCCTGCGGATCTACCGCGGCAAGGACGAACTTCCCAGAATCAACGCGGGTCTCGGCGTCGCGGTCATCTCCACGTCGCAGGGTGTGATGACCGATCGGGCAGCACGGGCCCTTGGGCAGGGCGGCGAAGTGCTCTGCAAGATCTACTGAGGAAATTGTCATGTCTCGGGTAGCAAAAAGACCGCTGGATCTGCCGGCCGGAGTGTCGATGCAGCTGAGTGGGCAGGAAATCACGGTGAAAGGCCCCAAGGGCGAGATCAGCATGCGCTGTCCCGAAACGGTCGAGGTCTCGATCGAGGGCAGCGTCGCCACGGTCTCGCCGGCAGCGAACGCGGACAACGCGGCGCTGGCCGGGACCATCCGCTCCGTGCTGGGGAACCATGTGCACGGCGTCAGCCAGGGCTTCGAGCGCGGCCTGGAACTCGTGGGCGTCGGCTACCGGGCGCAGGCGCAGGGCAAGGTGCTGAACCTGTCGCTGGGCTTCTCCCACCCGATCGCTTTCGACATCCCGGAGGGCGTCACCATCGAGACGCCCACGCAGACGGAGATTGTGGTCAAGGGGCATGACTGCCAGCAGGTAGGCCAGGTCGCTGCCAACATCCGCGGCTTCCGTCCGCCGGAGCCCTACAAGGGCAAGGGCGTCAAGTACAAGGGCGAGCGCATTCTGCGTAAAGAAGCCAAGAAGAAGTAAGGTGTAACCGTGGACAAGAAAGAGTCGAGACTCAGAAGGGCGCGCCGCGCGCGTTACAAGATCCGGGAACTGGGCGTGCACCGGCTGTGCGTGCACCGGACGCCGCGGCACATTTACGCGCAGATCGTTGCGCCGAGCGGTGACGCGGTGCTTGCGGCCGCATCCACGGTCGAATCCGGTGTTCGCGGCGACCTCGGTTACACCGGCAACGCGGAGGCCGCAGCACGGGTGGGTCAGCTTATTGCCGAGCGGGCCCGTGCGGCCGGGATCGAGAAGGTCGCCTTCGACCGCGCGGGATTCCGCTATCACGGCCGCGTGCAGGCGCTGGCCGAAGCCGCGCGCGAAGGCGGCCTGCACTTCTGATCGGACCCGATTTCACCGGAGAGAGCAATGGCACGTAACGAAGCAAGCGAAGCCACGGATGGGCTGCAGGAAAAACTGATCAGCGTCAATCGGGTCGCGAAGGTGGTCAAGGGTGGACGCCAGTTCCGCTTCGCCGCACTGACCGTGGTTGGCGATGGTGATGGTCGGGTGGGCTATGGATACGGCAAGGCGCGCGAAGTGCCGCTGGCGATCCAGAAGGCGATGCAGCAGGCGCGACAGAACATGAAGACCGTCCCGCTGAATCAGGGAACGCTGCACTACGCGGTGAACGGCTATCACGGCGCCGCCAACGTCTACATGCAACCGGCCTCCGAGGGAACCGGTGTGATCGCCGGTGGCGCGATGCGCGCCGTGCTGGAGGTGGCCGGGGTGCGCAACGTGCTCGCGAAGTGCGTTGGCTCGCGCAACCCGATCAACGTGGTGCAGGCAACGATCAACGGTCTTGCGGCCGTGGACGATCCCGAAATGGTTGCCGCAAAGCGCGGCAAGACCCTCGAAGAGATCACGGGTTGAAGATGAACAAGCTCAAGCTCACGCTGGTCCGCTCCACGGCGGGGCGACTGGCCAATCACAAGGCCTGCGTCCGGGGACTCGGCCTGCGCAAGACGCAGAGCACTTCCGTGGTCGAGGCAACGCCTGAAAATCTGGGCATGGTGCGCAAGGTGGCGTACCTGCTGAAGGTCGAGGAGGCCTGACCATGCGCATGAACGAACTGCTTCCGACGCCGGGTTCCCGAAGCAAGGCCAGGCGCGTCGGCCGGGGCATCGGTTCCGGCCTCGGCAAGACCGCTGGTCGCGGTCACAAGGGACAGAAGTCCCGCTCCGGCGGCTTCCACAAGGTGGGGTTCGAGGGTGGCCAGATGCCGCTGCAGCGCCGGCTGCCGAAAGTGGGCTTCCGCTCCCGGACCCGGCTGCGGACCGCCGAGGTGCGCCTGCACGAGATCGCTCTTGTGGAAGGCGAAGTGACCCTGGAGGCTCTCAAGGCGGCCGGTCTGGTTCCGGCCGGCGCAGAGCGAGCGAAGGTCTTTGTCTCGGGCAAGCTTGACAAGCCCTGTGTGCTGCGCGGCGTTGCGGTGACCGCGGGTGCGCGGGCCGCGATCGAAACCGCCGGCGGGCGTGTCGAGGAATAACGATGGCGCGGGGAGCGACAGCGAAAGGTGGCGGACTGACGGGGTTTACCGAGCTCCGCCAACGTCTGCTGTTCGTGCTGGGTGCACTGATCGTCTACCGGATCGGCACCTTCATTCCGGTGCCCGGGATCAACCCCGTCGCGGTCGCGAGCTTTTTCGAACAGCACAGCGGCACCATCCTGGACATGTTCAACATGTTCTCGGGCGGGGCGCTCGAGCGCCTGTCGATCTTTGCCCTCGGCGTGATGCCCTACATCTCGTCGGCGATCATCATGCAGCTGCTGGCCGCGACGGTCCCGTACCTGCAGCAGTTGAAGAAGGAAGGCGAATCCGGCCGCCGGAAGATCACCCAGTACACCCGCTACGGCACGGTGCTGCTGGCACTGTTCCAGAGTATCGGCATTTCCGTCGCGCTCAGCGGACAGACCATCCAGGGCATGCCGATGGCGCTGACGCCGTCCCACATCTTCATTCCGACGGTGGTCGTGTCGCTGGTCACCGGGACCATGTTCCTGGTCTGGCTGGGCGAACAGATCACCGAACGCGGCATAGGCAACGGGATTTCGATCATCATCTTCGCGGGGATCGTCGCGGGTCTGCCATCCGCGATCGGCGGCACGCTGGAGTTGGCGCGCACCGGTGAACTCGCCGCGGCATTCGTGGTGATCCTGCTGGTGCTCGCGCTCGCGGTCACCGCCTTCGTCGTCTTCGTCGAACGCGGACAGCGGCGCATCACGATCAACTACGCGAAGCGACAGGTGGGACGCAAGGTGATCGGTGGCCAGTCCAGCCATTTGCCGCTGAAGCTGAACATGGCGGGCGTGATTCCCCCGATCTTCGCCTCGAGCATCATTCTGTTTCCGGCGACGCTGGGACAATGGTTTGGTCAGGCCGAGGGAATGGGATGGCTGCGGGAGATCTCGACCACGCTCGCGCCCGGCCAGCCGTTGTATGTGACATTCTATGCGGCGGCGATCATCTTCTTCTGTTTCTTCTACACCGCGCTGGTCTTCAATTCCCGCGAGACCGCCGAGAACCTGAAGAAGCAGGGCGCCTTCGTGCCGGGAATCCGTCCGGGCGTGCAGACCGAGCGATTCATCAACGGCGTGATGACGCGCCTGACGGCGGTGGGCGCCGTCTACATCACCGCGGTGTGCCTGCTTCCCGAGTTCCTGATTCTTTACTGGAACGTACCGTTCTATTTCGGTGGCACGTCGCTGCTGATCATCGTGATCGTGACGATGGATTTCATGTCGCAGCTTCAGGCGCACCTGATGTCGCACCAGTACGAGGGCCTGATGCGGAAGGCGAATCTCAAGGGTTATGGCGGCAGCAATATCCGGTAGTCCTTGGCGGCCGGGTTCGGGCGCCAGTTTTTGGAGAGAGAAGAAATGAAGGTGAGAGCATCAGTCAAGCCGATCTGCCGCAACTGCAAGTTGATCCGGCGTCATGGCGTGGTCCGCGTGATCTGCAGCGACCCGCGTCGCAAGCAGCGTCAGGGCTAAGGAGCATGGCGATCCGCATCTCCCCGATCAGTGAAACCGGGTTGGGCATCGTCGGGATCCTTCTTGCCCCGGCTTTCGGGCGAGGTAAGCCCGGAATGCGGCGTGAGGCATTTGCGTCACTCGGCGCTTGAGCGCACATCGCTTTTTGGCTACAATAATCGGCTTTGCCGAATTTGATGGAGAGTTTTGATGGCTCGCGTCGCTGGTATCAACATTCCTGACCAGAAGCACACCGTGATCGCCCTGACCGCGATCTACGGGATCGGCAGGACACGCGCCCGTCAGATCTGTGATGCGGCCGGCGTTCGCGAGGACATCAAGGTGCGCGACCTGACCGACGCCGAGGTGGAGAGCCTCAGGGCGGAGGTCGGTCGCCTCCCCGTCGAGGGTGACCTGCGGCGGCAGATCAGCATGAACATCAAGCGGCTGATGGACCTGGGCTGCTACCGCGGCATTCGGCACCGCCGTGGCCTGCCCGTGCGCGGGCAGCAGACCCGCACCAACGCGCGCACCCGCAAGGGTCCTCGCCGTCCGATTCGCAAGTAATCTTTCCGGGGCCCAGTCAATGGCACAACCGCAATCCAGGACCAAGAAGAAGGTCCGCAAGAACGTGGCCGAGGGCGTTGCCCACGTGTACGCCTCGTTCAACAACACGATCATCACCATCACCGACCGCCAGGGCAACACGCTGAGCTGGGCCACCTCCGGTGGCTCGGGTTTTCGTGGCTCGCGCAAGTCCACGCCGTTCGCGGCGCAGGTTGCCGCAGAACGGGCGGGGTCCGCTGCGCAGGAGCACGGTGTGAAGAATCTCGAAGTGCTCGTGAAGGGCCCGGGACCGGGACGGGAATCCGCCGTTCGCGCGTTGAACAACGTCGGATTCAAGATCACGAACATCAGCGACATCCCCCCCATCCCGCACAACGGCTGCCGCCCGCCGAAGAAGCGGCGTGTCTGAAACGATTCGGAGTTGATTGATGGCCCGTTACATTGGACCGAAATGCAAGCTGAGCCGTCGGGAGGGAACCGACCTCGGGCTCAAGAGCCGGGCCCGCGCCCTCGAGACGAAGTGCAAGCTCGACAAGGCGCCGGGGCAGCATGGCGATCGCCGCACGCGCCTCTCCGACTACGGGGTGCAGCTGCGCGAAAAGCAGAAGCTGCGCCGCACCTACGGGGTGCTCGAGAAGCAGTTCCGCAACTACTACAAGGAAGCCTCGCGCCTGAAGGGTTCGACCGGTGAGAACCTTCTGCGGCTGCTTGAGGGACGCCTCGACAACGTGGTCTACCGAATGGGTTTCGGTGGCACCCGCGCCGAGGCGCGCCAGCTTGTGTCGCACCGGGCCATTCTGGTCAATGGCCGTACCGTGAACATTCCGTCCTATCAAGTGTCGGCCGCCGATGTGATCTCGGTGCGCGAAAAGGCGCGCAAGCAGGTGCGCATCCGGGATTCGCTGACGCTCGCCGAACAGGCTGGGCTTCCGGGCTGGGTCGAAGTCGACAGCAGCAAGTTCGAGGGCGTGTTCAAGGCCTTGCCCGACCGAACCGACCTTCCGGCCGACATCAACGAGTCGCTGGTTGTCGAGCTGTACTCGAAGTGATCTGCAGTCGAAGCGGGGGCCGTCCTCAGGAGCGCACATGCAAGTGAATGAACTGGTCAACAAGCAGCACATCGAGGTCGAGGCCGAGAATCGCAGCAAGGCGAAGGTGGTGCTGGAACCGCTGGAACGCGGGTTCGGACATACCCTCGGCAACGCGCTGCGGCGGGTTCTGCTGTCCTCGATTCCCGGCGCCGCCATTGTCGAGGCCGAAATCGAAGGCGTGCTGCACGAATATTCGACGATCGAGGGCGTGCAGGAAGACGTCGTCGATATTCTGCTGAATCTGAAAGGCGTTTCGGTGCGCATGCACAGCCGCGACGAGGCCGTGCTCTCGCTGCGCAAGAAGGGCCCCTGCGTTGTGACGGCGGCGGACATCAAGCTCGACCACGATGTCGAGCTGGTGAACCCGGACCATGTGATCGCGACGATCACCAAGAATGTCGAGCTGGCAATGTCGCTGCGTCTGCGCACCGGCCGGGGTTATGAGCCGGTTGCGGCACGGCGGCAGGCGGACATGGAAGAAACCACCATCGGGCGCCTGATGCTGGACGCGAGTTTCAGCCCGATCCGCCGGGTGGCCTATCGTGTCGAGAGTGCGCGTCTTGCCCAGCGGACCGATATGGACCGCCTGGTGCTCGAACTCGAAACCAACGGTGCGATCGCCCCGGACGACGCGGTGCGCCAGGCAGCGGGTATCCTGCAGCGCCAGCTGGAACCCTTTGTCGACCTGAAGGAAACCGGGCCCGAGCCCGGCCGTCCCGGCGCTGGTCCGGTCGACCCGGTGCTGCTGCGCCCGGTCGACGAGCTGGAACTCACGGTGCGCTCGGCGAACTGTCTGAAGGCCGAGAACATTTATCACATCGGTGACCTGGTGCAGCGCACCGAAGTGGAGCTGCTGCGGACGCAGAACCTCGGCAAGAAGTCCCTGACCGAGATCAAGGACACGCTTGCGAGTCACGGGCTGTCTCTGGGCATGCGTCTGGAGAACTGGCCACCGCCGGGACTGCAGGAACCCGCTGAATAAAGACAACGGCCCAGGCCCTACTGACAAAATCAGGTAACTCTCATGCGTCATCGCAACATCGGTCGGCAACTCAGCCGAAACAGCTCCCACCGCAAGGCCACACTGCAGGCGTTGACCGTGTCCCTGTTCCGGCACGAACTGATCAAGACGACATTGCCCAAGGCCAAGGAACTGCGCCGAGTGGCCGAACCGCTGATCACGCTGGGGAAAAAGGACTCGGTGCATACCCGCCGCGTGGCCTTCTCCCGTCTCCGTGACAAGGAGGTGGTGGGCAAGCTGTTCACCGACCTCGGACCGCGTTTCCAGGAACGCCCGGGTGGCTATCTCCGCATCCTCAAGTGCGGTTACCGCGCCGGCGACAATGCGCCAATGGCGTACGTGGAGTTGCTGGACCGGCCGGAGCCCGCCGCCGGGGACTGATCCCTGCTGACCCCTGGGGGTTCGTGGAAACGAAGAAGCCGGCCTCGCGCCGGCTTCTTCGTTACTGGCGACCGGTGGGGGCGGGGAGGCGGGTGCCGCAGGAGCGGCTTCCAGCCGCGATACCCGCAGGGGATCAGCCCGGCCCGCCCCCGGATGCGACCCGGGCCTTCCGGCCGTTCCGCGAGGATTCCGGCTCGAGTCCCAGAATGGGTTCCAGGAAGCGGCCGGTTTGGCTGTCCGGGGCGGCCGCGACGGTCTCCGGGGTGCCGGTCACGAGGATCCGGCCGCCCAGCTCGCCTCCCTCGGGGCCGATGTCGATCAGCCAGTCGGCCGTCTTGATCACGTCGAGGTTGTGCTCGATGACCACCACGGTGTTGCCGTGGTCGCGCAGCCGGTGGAGGACGGTCAGCAGCTGCTCCACGTCGTGGAAGTGCAGACCGGTGGTCGGTTCGTCGAGGATGTACAGGGTGCGCCCGGTGTCCCGTTTGGAGAGCTCGCGGGCGAGCTTGATGCGCTGGGCCTCGCCCCCGGACAGCGTGGTGGCGTTCTGCCCCAGCTGGATGTAAGACAGGCCCACGTCCATCAGCGTCTCCAGCTTGCGCCGGAGCACCGGTACCGCGCCGAAGAACTCCAGCGCGTCCTCGACCGTCATCTCCAGCACCTCGTGGATGTTGCGGCCCTTGTAACGGACCTCGAGCGTCTCGCGGTTGTAGCGCTGGCCGCGGCAGACGTCACAGGGCACGAAGACGTCGGGCAGGAAGTGCATCTCGACCTTGATCACGCCATCCCCCTGACACGCCTCGCACCGCCCGCCGCGGACGTTGAACGAGAAGCGCCCGGGCTTGTAGCCGCGGGATCGCGCCTCTCCGGTGGCGGCGAACAGTTCGCGGATCGGGGTGAACAGGCCGGTGTAGGTCGCGGGGTTGGATCGCGGAGTGCGGCCGATCGGGCTCTGGTCGATGTCGACGACCTTGTCGATCCACTGGAGGCCGTCGAGGCGTTCGTGGGCCGCCACCTCGTGGGCGCTGCGGTGCAGGATATTGGCAATCGCCGGGTACAGGGTGTTATTCACGAGGGTGGACTTGCCCGACCCCGACACGCCGGTCACACAGGTCAGCAGCCCGACCGGAAAGGTCGCGTCGATCTGCTTCAGGTTGTTGCCACGGGCTCCCACGACAGTCAGCAAGCGCTCCGGGTCGGCCTGCACGCGCCGTTGCGGGGTCGGGACCGACCGCCGTCCGGTGAGGTAGGCGCCGGTCAGGGAGTCGGGATGTTCCGCGATGTCCTCCGGGCGGCCGCTCGCGACGATCCGGCCGCCGTGCCGGCCGGCGCCCGGACCGATGTCCACGACGTAATCGGCGCGGCGGATGGCCTCTTCGTCGTGCTCAACCACGATGACGGTGTTACCGAGGTCGCGCAGGTTCAGGAGTGTCCGGAGCAGGCGTTCGTTATCGCGCTGGTGCAGGCCGATCGACGGCTCGTCCAGGATGTACATCACGCCAACCAGTGCGGAGCCGATCTGCGACGCGAGGCGGATGCGCTGGGCCTCGCCGCCGGAGAGGGTCTCGGCCTGCCGGTCAAGTGTCAGATAGTCCAGCCCGACGTCGATCAGGAAGCCGAGCCGCGCGTCGATCTCGCGCACGATCTTCTCGGCGATCCGAGCGAAACGCCCCGGCAGCCGCAGCCCGTGAAAGAATTCGCGGGCATCGGCCACACTCAGGCGCGTGATGGCCGGCAGGTTGCGGCCATCGATGAATACGTGCCGCGCGGCAGGACCGAGCCGCGTGCCGTCGCACTCGGGGCAGGGGTGACTGGCGAGGTAGCGCCCGAGTTCTTCCCGTACGGCGGGGGAATCGGTCTCGCGATAGCGCCGTTCGAGGTTGGGGATCACGCCCTCGAAACGCCGGGTCTCCGTGCGCATGCGGCCATCCGCGCCGGGGTAGGAAAAGCGTATTTTCTCGGCACCCGAGCCGTGCAGGATCACCGCGCGCACGGATGGTGGCAGGTCGTGCCAGGGGGTCTCGACATTGAAGCCGTAATGCTCGGCGAGGCTCAGCATCATGCTGAAATACCAGGCGTTGCGGCGGTCCCAGCCGCGCACGGCGCCACCGGCGACGCTCAGTTCCGGGACTGCGACCACCCGTCCGGGGTCGAAGAACTGGCGTCCTCCGAGCCCGTCACAGGCGGGGCAGGCGCCGGCCGGGTTGTTGAAGGAAAACAGGCGGGGTTCCAGTTCCCGGATCGCGTAGCCGCAGACGGGGCAGGCAAAGCGGGCCGAAAAGACCAGCGGTGCGCGTTCCGGTTCGTCCATCCACGCGACCAGCGCCAGTCCATCCGCGAGCTCGGAAGCGGTCTCGAAGGATTCCGCCAGCCGCTGCCGGATGTCGTCGCGCACCTTGAAGCGGTCGATCACGATCTCGATGTCGTGCTTGCGCTTCGGGTCGATGGGTGGAAGTGCGTCGAGATCGACGACCTCGCCGTTGACCCGCGCCCGCAGGTATCCCTGGGCACGCATGGCCTCGAGTTGGCGCGTGTGCTCGCCCTTGCGTCCACGCACGATCGGGGCGAGCAGCATCAGTCGCTCGCCCTCGGGCAGTTCCAGCACCTGGTCCACCATCTGGGAAATGGTCTGGGCCGATAGCGTCTCGCCGTGCTCGGGACAGCGCGGCTCCCCGGTGCGGGCGAACAGCAGGCGCAGGTAGTCGTAGATCTCGGTGATGGTCCCGACCGTGGAACGGGGGTTGTGGGAGGTGCTTTTCTGCTCGATGGAGATCGCGGGGGAGAGCCCTTCGATGAGGTCGACGTCGGGCTTTTCCATCATCGACAGGAACTGGCGCGCGTAGGTCGAGAGGCTCTCCACATAGCGGCGCTGGCCTTCCGCGAACAGCGTGTCGAAGGCGAGCGAGGACTTGCCCGAGCCGGACACGCCGGTGACGACGATCAGCTGCTCCCGTGGCAGGTCGAGGTCCACGTTCTTCAGGTTGTGCGTGCGTGCGCCGCGGATCCGGATCGTGGCCATGCTGTCCTCGAGTGGATGAGGTCCTGTTGCCGAACCCGATATGGTAGCACTGCCTTGAATGCGTCCCGGGATTCCTGCGAATGGTCGGGAGAACGGTGCCGGGGAACTGCCTGCGGGACGCGGTAGATACGTCCATGCGGGCTTGACGGCAGCATCCCTGCTGCCGACAACCGCACGCGGCTCCGCCGGCACCGTCGTCTTCGGCCCCGGGTACCGGGGCTCCGCGGCCGGGGAGCTGACCCCCCTGCCGCGTCGGGGAGCCATTCCCTGCGGGTCCATTCCCTGTAAGATTCCGCAACCATTGAAGCGGCGAGGACCGAACACACGCCATGACGCCTACCGAACTGCGCGCCACATCCGGACTTGCCGCGATCTACGCGGTGCGCATGTTCGGGCTGTTCATGGTGCTGCCGGTGCTGGTGCTGTACACGGACGTGCTTCCCGGGGCCTCCCCGTTCCTGATGGGAATGGCGCTCGGGATCTATGGTCTGACCCAGGCGGCGCTGCAGATCCCGTTCGGAATCCTTTCCGACCGGGTGGGTCGCAAGCCGCTGATCGCGCTGGGCCTGGTGCTGTTGATCGTCGGAAGCGTGGTGGCCGCGCTGGCGGAGACGGTGTACGGGCTGATTGTTGGCCGGGCGCTGCAGGGAGCGGGGGCGGTGGCGGCGGTGGTACTGGCCCTCACGGCCGATCTGATCACCGAGGAGCGGCGCACCCGCGCGCTGGCGGCGATCGGACTTTCGATCGGCCTGAGCTTCAGCGCGGCGATGGTCCTGGGACCGGTTGTGGATCGGTGGTTCGGGCTTTCGGGCATCTTCTGGGTGACGGCGGGCCTGGGCGCGTTGGCCATGCTGCTGCTGTTTCTCTGGGTGCCGCGGCCGCGACGGTCACTGCCGCACCCGGACATGGTCCCGATCCCCGGCGGTCTGTTGCATGTGCTGCGCGACCCCGAACTGATGCGGCTGAACATCGGCGTGTTCATCCTGCATATGACGCTGGCGGCGAACTTTCTGGTGCTGCCGCTGCTGCTGGTGACCGGTCTCGACCTGTCCCCGGCGCAGCACTACCGGGTCTATCTGCCGGTGCTGGTACTGGGTTTCGCGCTGATGATTCCCGTGGTGATCCGGGCCGAGCGCAGGCAGGCACTGAAGCCCGCGCTCCTGGCGGCCATCGGCGTGCTGCTTGTGGTGCAGGGGCTTTTGCCCATCGCCGATCACTGGTTGATCCTGGGCATCGTGCTGGTGCTTTTCTTCGCCGCGTTCAACCTCCTCGAGGCAGTGCTGCCGTCACTGGTGGCCAAGACCGCGCCGGTGGTTGAAAAAGGCACCGCGATGGGGGTTTTCGCCTCGAGCCAGTTCCTCGGCATCTTCGCCGGCGGCATGCTCGGCGGCGCGATGATGGCTCACGTGGGGCCGACCGGGGTCTTCTTGCTCGGGCTGGTGGGTGCGGTGCTGTGGCTGGCGGTTGCCGCCACCATGCCGGTTCCGAGCCCCCTCGTGAACCGTGCCTACGGACTCCCCGGGCCCTGGCGCGCCGCCGCCGGCGAACTGGAGACCCGGGTCGCGGAACTGGGTGGCGTCGGCGAGGTCCGGGTCAGCGCGCAGGAGGCGGCGGTCTACCTTAAGGTGGACCCCACCCGCTTTGACGAGGGTGCGCTGCGCATGCTGTTCGCCAGCTGGCCCGGGCAGCCCACCGCTCCGGACTGAAAATTCCGTCCGGGACCTCGATGGCGACCCCGCGCCTCTGGCGTCCGCGAAGGCACGCCAGGCAACAAGGGCCGGGCCGGAGGCGGAATGCCGGACTTTCCCGCTCAGCCTGCGACCCTTGCGCCGGGCACCCGCGGGGGTGGAATCGAGCCGGGAAAGAAGAGCGAGCGACACCGTAATATCTCAATTTTTCAGCGACTTGTTTTATTTCCGTTTCCATCCGTGGCTATCCGCGGCTGCATTTTCACGCTAAACTTGCCGATCCCATCCAGCGAGCGAACGACAAGGAGGAGCCATGGCCCGCGGAGTGAACAAGGTAATCCTGATCGGCAACCTCGGCGCAGACCCCGAAAAGCGTGAAACGCCGGCAGGTCTGACCATCACGAATCTGCGGCTGGCGACCAGCGAGCAGTGGACCGACAAGCAGAGCGGCGAAAAGCGCGAGAACACCGAATGGCACCGGGTGGTGCTCTTCGGACGCCTCGGCGAGATCGCGGCCCAGTATCTGGGCAAGGGCTCGCAGGTCTACATCGAGGGCCGCATCCAGACGCGCAAGTGGCAGGGCCAGGACGGTCAGGATCGCTACACCACGGAGATCGTGGCCAACGAGATGCAGCTGCTGGGTGGCCGAAGCGGGGGCGCGACTCAGGGTGACCAGGGCCGGAGCCAGGACGCGGGATGGAGCGATCAGCGTGGCGGTGGTTCACCGAGCCGCGCGCCGATACAGGATGACGATGTCCCGTTCTAGACTCCCGCCGCTTGCGAGCTCCGCAGATGGCACCGCGGTGGCCGGGGGCATCACGGCGGTCCGCCGTGTCCATGTCCAGACCCATGGCTGCCAGATGAACGAGTACGACTCGGCGCGGATGCTCGACGCCCTGCGTGCGCTGAACGACGCCGAGGTCACCGACGATCCGGCCAGCGCCGATCTGCTGCTGCTGAATACCTGCTCGATCCGCGAGAAAGCGCAGGAAAAGGTCTTTTCGCTGCTCGGGCGATGGCGTGCGCTGAAGGAGCGCCGGCCGGAGGTGCTCATTGGTGTCGGCGGCTGTGTCGCGAGTCAGGAGGGCGCGGCGCTGCTCGAGCGCGCGCCGTTCGTCGACCTGGTTTTCGGGCCGCAGACCCTGCACCGGCTGCCGGAGCTGATCGGGCAGGTCCGCAGCACCCGCAGGCCGGTGGTGGACATCAGCTTTCCGGAGATCGAGAAATTCGATCGCCTGCCGGAGCCGCGGGCCGCCGGCGCGAGCGCCTTCGTGTCGGTGATGGAGGGCTGCAGCAAGTACTGCAGCTTCTGCGTGGTTCCCTACACCCGGGGCGAGGAGATCAGCCGGCCCTTCGACGACGTGATCGCGGAGGTGGCCGGGCTCGCGGCGCAGGGCGTGAAGGAGATCAACCTGCTCGGCCAGAACGTGAACGCCTATCGCGGCCCGACCCATGACGGCGACAGCGCGGATCTCGCACTGCTGATTCACTATGTGGCGGCCGTGGACGGCATCGAACGCGTGCGCTTCACCACCTCGCACCCGGTCGAGTTCTCCGATCGCCTGATCCAGGCCTACGCCGACGAACCGAAGCTGGTCAGCCACCTGCACCTGCCGGTGCAGAGCGGATCGGACCGGATCCTTGCGCTGATGAAGCGCGGCCACACCGTGCTCGAGTACAAGTCGAAGATCCGACGGCTGCGCGCCTTGCGCCCGGATCTAGACCTGTCGTCCGACTTCATCGTCGGTTTCCCCGGCGAGACCGGAGAGGACCATGCGGCCACCATGCGCCTGGTGGAGGAGCTGAACTTCGACTTCTCCTTCAGTTTCATCTATAGCGCCCGGCCGGGAACGCCGGCGGCCGGTCTGCCGGATGATGTCCCGATGGCGGTGAAGAAGCGGCGGCTGCAGGAACTGCAGGCACTGCTCGAGGCCCAGGGCCAGGCGCGCAACCGGCAGATGGTCGGAAGCGTCCAGCGGGCACTGGTCGAGGGCCGCTCGCGCAGGGATCCGTCGCAGCTGGCGGCGCGAACCGCAAACAACCGGGTGGTGAACTTCGACGGGCCTCCCGCCGTGATCGGGTCCCTGGTCGACCTGCTGATCACCGACGCCCAGCCACACTCGCTGCGCGGTGTGCTGGCGGGCCATGCTGCGGGGGACGGGGCGGGCAGGCGCCTGGCTGATGCCACAGAATCGAACTGACTTCACGCTGGAGCCGGGGGATCAGGAGACGCTCGCGCGCCTGTGCGGGCCACTCGACGCCCACCTCCGGCTGATCGAGTCGCGTCTGGGTGTGCACGTGCACAACCGCGGCGCGCGCTTCAACGTCACGGGACCGGAGTCCGCGGTGCCGGCCGCCGAGTCGCTGATCCGGGAACTGCACGCGATGGCGCTGGAGGAACCGTTGAGCCTGGAACAGGTTCACACCGCGCTGCAGGCCGCCCACCTGGCCGATCTGCCCGGCGAGGAACCGCCGGAGCCGGTATTGAGGCTGCGCAAGGCGGTGATCCGGGGCCGCGGCCCGCGTCAGGTCCGCTACCTCTCCGCGATTGCCCGCTACGACCTGAGCTTCGGCATCGGCCCGGCTGGCACCGGAAAAACCTACCTTGCAGTCGCCGCGGCGGTTGCGGCCCTCGAACAGGATCGCGTCCGGCGCCTGGTGCTCGTTCGACCGGCGGTGGAGGCGGGGGAGCGTCTGGGTTTCCTGCCCGGCGACCTTGCGCAGAAGATCGATCCCTACCTGCGGCCGATGTACGACGCATTGTACGAACTGCTCGGCTTCGATCACGTTGCGCGTCTGATGGAACGCCAGGTGATCGAGGTCGCGCCACTGGCCTACATGCGCGGACGGACCCTGAACGAGGCCTTCATCATCCTCGACGAGGCACAGAACACCACCGTTGAACAGATGAAGATGTTCCTGACACGGATCGGCTTCGGTTCCACCGCGGTGGTTAACGGGGACGTGACCCAGATCGACCTCCCGCGCGGACAGCTCTCCGGCCTGCGCCACGCGGCGCGGATCCTGGAGGGTGTCGAGGGCGTGGGCATCACCCGCTTCCAGGCGGAGGACGTGGTGCGGCACCCGCTGGTGCAGCGCATCGTCGAGGCCTATGCGGCCCACGGCGGCGCCGGCGGCCGCGAGGACGATGCTTGAGGTCCAAGTGCAGTACGGGCTGCCGCGCGCCGGCTGGCCGGCGCCCGCGACCCTGCACCGGGCGGCGCGCGCGGCGTGGCGTGAGGGCGGCGCCGCTCAGGTGGTCCTGAGGGTCGCGGACAGGCAGGAGGGCCTGCGGCTGAACCGGGACTTCCGTGGTCGGGACCATCCGACCAACGTGCTGTCCTTTCCGGCGCCACCGGAGGCAAAGGTGCCGGAGATGCCCGTGGTGCTCGGGGACATCGTGCTCTGCGCCCCGGTGCTGGCCGAGGAGGCTGAAGCGCAGGGCAAGGATCTCCGGGCGCACTTCGCACACATGGTGGTGCACGGGATGCTGCACCTGCAGGGACTGGATCACCAGCTGCCGGAAGAGGCGGAGGCCATGGAGTCAATTGAGCGGCAAATACTGGGCGGGTTAGGCTATCCGGATCCGTACGCGGAGATAACCTGAACATGGCTGCAATCCGCAGGAGCGGTCTCCGGTGCCGCGTGTCGGCGTCGGGGTCGCACCCGAGCTTTTCCCTCGCGTGCCATCCCGCACCGGGATCGCGGGGATACGGAGCGTCTCCTCGGGTAACCTTGGCGGCTGCCGGTCGTGACCGGGAGGCACGCGCCGGGATACAGCGGGACGGGCGAACCGCCCGGCAGTTCCGCATGCTTGCGGCAGGCGCCGATGGCTGAATCCGGACGCCCCGACGGACCCGCGCTGCGCGGGCTGCTGGATCGCCTGGGTGCGATGCTGTCCAGCGAGCCGCGCGATCGCGTGCAGTTGGTCGAGCAGCTGCGGACCGCGCAGACGCGCGATCTGATCGACCCGGAGGCGCTCGCCATGCTCGAGGGCGTGCTGAACGTCGCCGATATGCAGGTGCGCGACATCATGGTGCCGCGGGCGCAGATGGAGGTTGTGCGCCGGGAAGCGGACCTGCCGGAGATCGTTCCCGACGTGGTGGCCTCGGCGCATTCACGCCTCCCGGTGATCGTCGACAGCCGTGACGAGGTGGTCGGGATTCTGCTCGCGAAGGACCTGCTACGGTTTTTTCCCGATGCCAGCGGCGAGGCCTTCGACATGCAGGAGATCCTGCGGCCGGCGGTTTTCGTGCCCGAGAGCAAGCGGCTGAATGTATTGCTGAAGGAATTTCGGCTGAGCCGCAATCACATGGCCATCGTCGTCGATGAATACGGCGGGGTTGCGGGCCTGGTGACCATCGAGGACGTGCTTGAGCAGATCGTCGGCGAGATCGAGGACGAGCACGACGTCGACGACTACCTGACCCAGATCCTGCAACATCCGGGCGAGCGTTACACGATCAAGGCGCTCACCCCGATCGAGGAATTCAACGCCTTCTTCCGGACGGATTTCAGCGAGGAAGATTTCGATACCATCGGCGGCCTGCTGCTCTCGCGATTCGGACACGTGCCCCGACGCGGCGAGAGCGTCTCCGTCGACGGTATGGAGTTCAGGGTGCTGCGCGCCGACAACCGGCGCCTGCACCTGGTGGAGATGCGCCGTGTGGCCGAACCCGCCCCGCCTGCCGATCCGGCGGGCTCCTGAGTTGCCCGCATGACGAACACGGGGGTGGCGGCGCCGGGGGCATTGCTCTGGCTTTCGGGCCGGCCGCTGTCCGGGTGGCCGGCGACGGTGGTTTCGCTGCTGTCCGGCGCGGTCGTGGTCCTGGCCTTCGCGCCCTTCGACCTCTCCCTGCTGGCCCCGGTTGGCCTCGCGCTGTGGTTCGCCGTGCTGCGGGGCGCGCCGCCGGGGATCGCATTCCGCCATGGTTTCGCCTTTGGTCTGGGCCTGTTCGGTTTCGGCGTCAGCTGGGTCTTCAACAGCCTGCTGATCTTCGGACAGGCACCCTGGCTGCTTGCGACGCTGATCACGACACTGTTCGTGCTCTACCTCGCACTCTTCCCGGCCGTTCTCGGCTGGGCGGTCTCGCGCTTTCTGGGCAGGGCGCCGCTGGTGTCCTGGGTGCTGGCGCTGGCCGCCGGCTTCGTGCTGCTGGAGCTCCTGCGCGGCTGGCTGCTCTCCGGTTTTCCGTGGCTGCTGACGGGACACGTGCTGCTGGACACGCCGGCACGGTTCTGGCTGCCCGTGGCCGGGGAGGCGGGCGCCGGGCTTCTGGTGGCGTTGCTGGCCGCCGCCCTCGTGCTGCTGACCGCCGGCCGATTCATCGGCGCCGCGCTGCTGCTGGTGCCGTTGCTGGTCGCGTCGCTGGTTGCGATGCCCTTTCAGTGGGTGCGCGCCTCCGGGGAACCGATTACCGTCGCGATGGTGCAGGGCAATATCGAGCAGGCCCGGAAATGGGAAGAGGACGGCGTGCAGCACGCGCTCGACCTGTATACCGGAATGAGCGAGGAGGCTGCGGGGGTCGACCTGCTGGTCTGGCCCGAGACCGCGATCCCCGCGTTCTACTTCGAGGTGTACCCGGTGCTGGAACCATTCGCCGCGTGGCTGGAGGACGCGGGCACCGAACTGGTGACCGGCCTCTTCGAGTACGATCCGGTCGATCGCTCGATGTACAACAGCATCCGTCACGTCACCAGCGGCGCGACCTACGACAAGCGCCAGCTCGTGCCCTTTGGCGAATACCTTCCGCTGCGCGAGCGCCTGGCCTGGCTGCACCGGCTGCTGGATATCCCGATGTCCGATCTGGCACCA
Source organism: Thioalkalivibrio sp. (assembly GCA_003563455.1). GTDB lineage: Bacteria > Pseudomonadota > Gammaproteobacteria > Ectothiorhodospirales > Ectothiorhodospiraceae > Thioalkalivibrio. The sequence goes on along the minus strand of PWRV01000311.1, from coordinate 4,445 downwards.
GGCACCGGTCGCGGGCTGATGGAAATGGCCGGCCAGGCTGCGGGTCTGTCCATCTGCTACGAGGCGGCCTACGCCCGCCGCCTGCGCACCGCGCTGCCGGAGGCGGGGTTCCTGCTGAACGTGAGTAACGACGCGTGGTTCGGTGCGACGCTGGCACCGCACCAGCACCTGCAGATCGCGCGGGTGCGGGCGCTGGAAATGGGGCGGCCGATGATCCGGTCGACCAATACCGGGGTCTCGGCGCTGATCGATGCCGACGGGCGGTTCACCGCCCGTGCCGGCCTGTTCACGCGCGAGGTACTGCGTGGCGAGGTTCAGCCCATGGAGGGCCGGACGCCGGCGGGGCTATTCGGACCATGGCTGGCAGTGGCGATCGCCCTCGCGCTGCTGCTGCCGGCACTGCGTTCGCGCCGCGTGGCTCCATAGTCACCGAAGTTTCCGTATGACCCGGGTTTGTCAGGACACTACTCGGAACCCTCTGGTGCGGGCCCACCCCGGTGGAAGGTGGTGTTTCGGCAATGCGGGCAGGGCGGGATCCGGCCCACCCGGGACAGGTGCGTGGTGCCGCCGCATTGCAGGCAGGTCAGTTCGCCGGGTCCGGTGATCTCTCCGGTGTGCCACTCTCCGACCCGGTAGGCGCGTTCCGCCAGCGCGGCAAGCTCCAGCTTGGTCCGGTCCGCGACCGTTCCGAGTGCGTTCAGCAGGCCGGCCTCGATCAGTGCGAGGTCGATGCGCAGCCAGCTTCGCCAGTCCGATTCGCTGGATTCCAGAAAGGCACCGAGATCGTGCAGATCCCGGCGGACGTACTCCATGACCGTTTCGGTCTCCTCCTTCGAGAGGTGCTCCGCCTCGGCGACCCGTTTGCGCGCGTTCTCGAGGATCTCGTTCAGCGCGATGCTGCTGCGATCCGAGGCACCCTCGAGATCCTCGGCCACCCGTTCCAGCATCTCCCGGTAGGCGTTCTCAAGGCGATCGTCCTGCGGGTTGCCATTCTCGCTCATCGCTTCTTCTCCTTGGCGGTTCCTCCGCCTAACTTAGCACGTCGGAACGTCTTTGCGCCGCCTTCGCGACACGCCGCATCCGGCTTGGTGGCTGCGGTTCGCGACTGGTATTCTGCTGGTTTGATTCCACCCGGGACGCCCCTTCGATGCAGGAAAGCTACGATCCAGTCGCGGTCGAGACCTCCGTACAGGAACGCTGGGAGCAGGGCCGCTGCTTCGAGGCCCGGGAGGATGCCGAAGGAGCCCCCTTCTACTGCCTGTCGATGTTTCCCTATCCCTCGGGGAAGCTGCACATGGGCCACGTGCGCAACTACACCATCGGCGACGTCATCGCGCGTTTCCAGCGGATGCAGGGCCGCAGCGTGCTGCAGCCGATGGGCTGGGATGCCTTCGGCCTCCCGGCGGGGAATGCGGCCATCGCGAACGGCGTCCCCCCGGCGCGCTGGACACGCCAGAATATCGAGCAGATGCGCATCCAGCTCAAGCGCCTGGGTTTCGCCTACGACTGGAGCCGGGAACTTGCCACCTGCGACCCGGAATATTACCGCTGGGAACAGTGGCTGTTCGTCCGACTGCTGAAGAAGGGCCTCGTCTATCGCAAGCTGGCCACGGTGAACTGGGACCCGGTGGACCAGACCGTGCTGGCCAACGAGCAGGTGATCGACGGTCGCGGATGGCGCTCCGGCGCAGTGGTGGAGCGGCGCGAGATGCCGCAGTGGTTCCTGCGCATCACCGATTACGCCGACGAGCTGCTCGAGTCGCTGGACGGTCTGGACGGCTGGCCCGATCAGGTGCGGTCGATGCAGCGCAACTGGATCGGTCGCTCCGAGGGCGTGGAGCTCGACTTCGTCGGCACGACGGGCGAGGCTCTGACCGTGTACACCACGCGGCCGGATACCCTGATGGGGGTCACCTATGTGGCGCTGGCGCCCGAACACCCCTGGGTAACCCGGCTGGCCCGGATGGATCCGGAGCTCGCCGCCTTCGTGGATGACTGCCGCCGGCGCGGGGTTGCCGAAGCGGATCTGGCGACCATGGAGAAGCGCGGCCGCCCACTGGGCATCGACGTGACGCACCCGCTCAGCGGCGAGGCGGTTCCGGTGTGGGTCGCCAATTTCGTGCTGATGGAATATGGCACCGGCGCAGTGATGGCGGTCCCGGCGCACGACGAACGCGACCACGCCTTCGCCCGGCAGTACGGACTGCCGATCCGGCAGGTGATCGAACCGGCGGATGACAGTGACTGGGACATCGAGGCCGAGGCCTTTACCGGTTACGGACGGCTGAGGGCATCGGGCACCTTCGACGGCCTGAGCTCGGAGGAAGCCTTCGGCGCGATCGCAGAGGCCCTGGAAGCGCGCGATCTGGGACGGCGCCGCCGCAACTATCGCCTGCGCGACTGGGGCATCTCGCGCCAGCGCTACTGGGGATGTCCGATCCCGGTGATCCACTGTGAGCGCTGTGGGGTGGTGCCGGTGCCCGAGTCGGAACTGCCGGTGGTGCTTCCCGAGGACGTGGTCCCGGACGGTTCCGGTTCGCCGCTGGTGCGAATGCCGGTGTTCTACGAGGCGGTCTGCCCGGAGTGCGGCGGTCCCGCACGGCGGGAGACGGATACCTTCGACACCTTCTTCGAGTCCTCCTGGTACTACGCGCGTTACTGTTCGGCCGACAACCGGCAGGCGATGCTCGATTCGCGCGCCGACCACTGGCTTCCGGTCGACCAGTACGTGGGCGGGGTGGAGCACGCGGTCCTGCATCTGCTGTACGCTCGCTTCTTTCACAAATTGCTGCGCGACGAGGGCCTGCTGCAAAGCGACGAGCCCTTCACCCGCCTGCTCACTCAGGGCATGGTGATTGCACCGACCTTCTACCGCGAGCGCGCCGACGGCGGGCGCGACTGGATCAATCCGGCCGCGGTCGAGGTCAGCCGCGCCGAGGACGGCAGCATCGAGGCCAAAGAGCGAGAGACCGGCGCACCGGTACGGCCCGGCGGCCTGGAAAAGATGTCCAAGTCGAAGAACAACGGCGTCGACCCGCAGGCCCTGATCGAACGCTACGGTGCGGATACCGCCCGGCTGTTCACGATGTTCGCGGCGCCTCCGGACCTGTCGCTGGAGTGGTCGGATTCCGGGGTCGAAGGTGCGCATCGGTTTCTGAAACGCCTCTGGCGGCAGGTCTTCGAGTGCCGTTGCACCCGGTCCACGCCGATGCGCGCGGATCCGGCCCGGCTCGGCGACGCCGGCCGCGGGCTGCGCCGCAAGCTGCACGAGACGATCGCGAAGGTCACCGACGACGTCGGTCGCCGCCAGACTTTCAACACCGCGATCGCGGCGTGCATGGAACTGCTCAACGAGGTGTCCCGCCTGTCTCCGCAGGAACCCGAATCCGCCGCCCTGCGCCGGGAGTGCCTGACCGATCTGGTGCTGATGCTGGCCCCGATCGTGCCGCACATCTGTCAGACGCTGTGGGAGTCCCTCGGGCACCGCGGCCTGGTCGCCGACGCGGCCTGGCCTGCGGTGGACACGGCCGCTCTCGTGGCCGAAGAGATCACGCTGGCGGTGCAGGTGAACGGCAAGCTGCGCGCCCAGATCCAGGTCCCGGCGGACGCGTCGCGCGAGTCGGTCGAGGCGGCCGCGCAGGCGGATCCAAACGTGCAGCGGCATCTCGCGGGCGCGCAGGTGGTCAAGGTGATCGTGGTGCCAGGGCGTCTGGTGAACCTGGTGGCGAAGACTTCGTGAACCCGCGCCGGAGGCTGCTGCTGACTCTCCCGGCGCTGCTGTTGACCGGCTGCGGCTTCCGGTTGCGGGGCGCCCCCGAATGGCCGGCCGAACTGGATCCGCTTTACATCGGTGGTCTGGGCGCGCGCGACCCCTTTTACCTTACGCTGGTGCGGACGCTGCGCTCGGCCGGGGTCGAGTTGCTGGAGGCGCGCTCCCCCGATGCCGCCGAGCTGCGTGTGCTTTCCTTGCGCGAGCGGCGTCGGGTCCTGTCGGTGACCGGCGCTGCGCGAATCAGCGAGTACGAGCTGATCCGCACGCTGGATGCGGAGCTGCGTCTGCCGGACGCGGACGAGCCGCTGCCGCTCGGGCCGCTGCGGGCGAGCCGGGTTTACGTCTTCGATGCCTCGGCGGCGCTGAGCCGGAGTGACCGCGAAGAGGAGCTCGCCCGCGCGATGGACCGTGACCTCCAGCGGATGCTCATGCTGCGCGTGCAAGCAGTGATGGGGGACCGCCAGCCGGCGGAAACGGGTCCCTGAGGTTGGCGATGCCGCTCGATCCAATGCAACTGGACGCTGTGCTGGCACGCGGCCTGCGACCCGTCTACGTGGTCCTCGGCGAAGAACCGCTGCAGGCGCTCGAAGCCGCCGATGCGGTGCGTGCGGCGGCGCGCGCGGCCGGCTTCGCCGCGCGGACGGTGCTGGATCTGTCCGGCAGCGGTGACTGG
>PWRV01000063.1 GCA_003563455.1 Thioalkalivibrio sp. | reverse complement strand
TCAGAATCAACCACCTATGGTGGTCGATTCTGGCGGCACTTCCTTGTGCCGCAGGGAAACGCCGATAAATCAGCGTTTCCCTGGTGGAGCGTGCCGGGCTCGCCCTTGAACGGTCCGGTCAACGTGTGCGGGTTTTTCCCCATTGAACCGGGCCGAACAGGGCGCTCATCATTGTCGTTGGACCACAGGAGATAGATGGCATGGGAGACTCAAGCACATCACTTCACGAGGATCCGGAGCAGCTCGGCGCGGAGTTGATCGACCGCCATCGCGCCATTGCATCGCTGATGGAAGAACTGGAGGCGGTCGACTGGTACGACCAGCGCGTGAAGGCGTCTTCCAATGAGGATCTGCGCGCCATACTTGCCCACAACCGTGACGAGGAGAAGGAACATGCATGCATGGTCCTTGAGTGGTTACGGCGCAACGACCCCGGTTGGCACGACGAACTGAACACCTACCTGTTCACCCGTGGCGACGTCACGCAACTCGAGGATAGCGAGGAGAACGGCGACGCCAGCCAGGGCAAGGATGCTAACGGCGGGGCAGGGGGTGACGGTTCGCTTGGCATTGGAAGCCTGAGAGGGGAGCAAATACGATGAATGACTTGCGAAAAGAACTTGCACCACTGTCTGACAGTGCCTGGGCCGAGATCGAGGAAGAAGCCAAACAAACCCTCGTCCGCATGCTGGCTGCGCGCAAACTGGTCGATTTCGAGGGACCGCTTGGGTGGGACGTTTCCGCGATCGGGCTCGGTCGCATCAAGAAGCTGAAGGCACCCGGCGATGGCGTGCAGGCGCATTCACGCCGCGTTCAGCCGATCGTCGAGTTTCGAGTGCCCTTCCAGCTCGATCTTCTTGAGATGGAGTCGATCGAACGGGGTGCGAAGGACGCCGACCTCGATCCGGTGAGAGAAGCCGCACGCCGGATCGCGATGACCGAGGACCAGGCGATTTTTCACGGCTACGCCGACGGTCAGATTCAGGGCATCTGCGAGGTGTCGGCGGAAAAAGCCGTCTCGCTCTCAACCGATTATCTGCAATACCCGAACGCGGTGGTGAATGCGCTGAACACGCTTCGCGATGGCGGCGTCGCCGGTCCGTATGCGATTGCTCTGGGACGGCAATGCCATGCCGGACTCACCACGACCACCACCCCAGGCGGTTACCCGGTGCTGGAGCATGTGGAGCGCCTGCTGGACGGTCCCATCATCTGGGCACCGGCGGTCGACGGAGCAGTGGTTTTGAGTCTGCGCGGCGGCGACTTCGAACTCAGCGTCGGGCAGGACCTTTCCATCGGCTACCTGTCGCACACCGACAAAGCCGTCCGGCTATATCTACAGGAGAGCATGACCTTCCGGGTGCTTGCGCCGGAGGCCGCGGTGCCGCTCGTCTACACCTGACACGCAGCGGGGACGCACAGACACGCCAGGTCGGGGACTTCGTCTGGCCGAAGCCACCGGGAATCGGGGCCGGAACCCGACCCGCGGTTCCCGGGCCCGAGGCTTTGTAGCGCGGGCTGCCTCAGTCCAGCGTTGAGAGGTCCACGCGCAGAGCTTCGCGCCGCTCCTCGACCCTCGCTGCGTGGGGCGCCTGCAATCGGCCTCCGAGGTGGTCCGCGAAAAACTCCTCCAGCGCAGCCATTACCGCGAGACGGTTCGTCTCGTCGACTAGGCCGTGACCCTCGTCCGGGGCAAGGTAATACTTCACCTCGTGCCCGGCATCCCTGAGCACGCGGACGATCTGATCGGACTCGGCCTGGACCACCCGCGGGTCGTTGGCGCCATGAACGACCATCAGCGGTGCCTGCATGCGCTGGGCCGAGAACAGGGGTGACTGCGCCTTCAGCCGCTCCCGGTCCTCCGGGTCTTCGGGATCGCCGACACGCCGATGCCAGCGCGCGATGCCCGGGCGCCAGTAGGCGGGAAAGGACTCGACCAGGCTGATGATGTTCGAGGGTCCGACCACCGATACGCCGGCGGCGTAGAGCTCGGGCGTGAAGGCAAGGCCCGCGAGGGTTGCGAAGCCGCCGTAGGAGGCCCCGTAGATACCGATCCGCTCGGGATCGGCAATGCCCTCGTCAATCAGATGCTTCACGCCATCGGTGATGTCGTGCTGCATGACCCCCGTGCCCCAGCCGCGGTTGCCGGCATTGAGGAATTCCTTGCCATAGCCCGAAGAGCCGCGGAAATTGGGTTGCAGCACTGCGTAGCCACGGTTGGCGAGAAACTGCACCGTGCCGCGGTATCCCCAGGTGTCACGCACCCATGGGCCACCGTGGGGGTGCACGACGAGCGGCAGGTTGCGGGGCTCCTGGCCGGGCGGCAGGGTCAGATAACCCGGAATCCCGGTGCCGTCACGGGCGGTGTAGCGGATCGGCTGCATGCGGGCAAGGTGCTCGCTCGGCAGCTCCGGACGCATGCGGTAGAGTTCGCTCAGTGCCGTGTTCCCGGTTTCGTAGAGGTACACCGTGCCGGGATCGGTGTCGCGTGACAGTGCGACGGTCCAGCGGGTCTCGTCGCGGTTCGTGGAGGTGATGTTGAGGTTGCCCTCGGGCAGGGCCTCCTGCAGTCGGTCAAGGTGAACGGCGAAGTCCTCATCGTGGGGGTAGATGCGCTGGCGATCGCCGAGGTAGACCGTGGCGAGCAGGCGATCGTCGGTGTCCGAGAAAATCGCGCGGCTCAGATCCACTTCCCGCTCGGGATCCTGGTGCACCCGCTCTTCCTCGCCGCTGTCCGGATCGAGCAGCACGAGCTCGATGCGGTCGCGCTGGCCGGCATTGGTGCTGAGATAGATCCGCTGGCCTTCCGGGTGGAACCGCGTGAGGCTGCAGGACTCCTCGAAGGTGCATTGGTAGACGACTTCGCCCAGCTCGCCGTCGTCGTTCACGCGGAGGATCTCGGTGCTTCCGTCATCCGTGGTGCGCGCGGCCTTGCGCAAGCGACCGTCATCGAAGTGCCATTGCCGGATGCCGGTGTCGTTCCGCACCACCAGCTCTCGCTCTGCGGCAGCGATATGCACCCGGTAGACATCGTGCAGCGCCGGATCGCGATCGTTGAGCCCCACGTAAAGAATGTCGGGCTCGTCGCGGGGCAGGTGATAGACGATGGTCCGCGCGCCTTCCGCACCGGCCAACAACCGCGAGGGCGGTACCTCCGAATCCGCAGATGCCGCGGCGAACGGGTCCACGGCCCTGAGCTCGTAGTTCTCGTCGCCGTCGCGATCCTGTGCATAGAGCAGGAAACGCCCGTCACGGCTCCAGTAGTGACGGTTCACGGAGCGGTCGTAGGCCGTCACCGGCCGGGCCTGATCGAAGGGTTCATCGATGCCCTTCACCCACACGTTCATGGTCCCCGCATGGGCGCTGCGAAAGGCCACGGTCTCGCCATCGGGGGAGACACGCGCCGCGCTGTACTGCGGATCCGCGAAGAAGAGCTCGATGTCGAGCAGGGGCGGCACGTCCCGATCGACGGGCTCGGCGGAGGCGGAAGACGCGACCGTGGCCAGCATCACGAGAGAAAGGGTCAGTGCCAGCTTGCGCATGTCAGCCTCCAGGGTCTTGCGGGTTCTCGGAACCCCACCGTTAATCTGATTATCACGAAACCCCCGCGAAAGCGGGTTGCGTATCGGAGACGAGCCTACCGCCGATCGGGTGCCAGAAAACCAACGGCCAGAGGCTAACCTCCTGCAGCGGCGACCTTCCAAACCACACGGGCTCCCACTGGCGGGCTTTTCGTGAGAATCACGACCGTTAGAAGGTGTGGACTGTCCGCAGGATTCAGAGTTGCGCGGCGGGGCTGGCCAGGAGACAAGCCCGTCTCCTCGCATGCGACAAGGTCCTGTCAGCGCTCGTCCCGTCGGCAGCGCGTTTTATCCCGCGTGTGAACATGGCTATGCTGCGGGTTTGGATCTCCGGAGGAGGCAAGGACAACATGCGATGGGTGGGCGGATTTTCTGTCTTGGGGCTGCTGGTGGCTACACTGTTCTTCGCGCTTTCGCTCACGCCCAGCCTTGTGCCACGCCCGCCGATCGTCCAGGGGCTGATTGCCGGTGTTTCCTTCAGCGCCGGTTATGCGGTCGGGGTCTTTGGGCGCTGGCTGTGGCACTACCTTGAATTTCCGGTTCCGGGGCCACGGCTGGACTGGGTCATCAAGTTGCTGGCTACCGTGGCCTGCATCGTGGTGGCTGTCACTTTTCTGTGGCAGGCGACCGAATGGCAGAACTCCATACGCGCTCTGATGGGCATGGAGGAGATCGGGGGAGTGCAACCGGTGACGGTGGCGGTGATGACACTGCTCATCTTTGCGGTCCTGCTGTCGATCGCGAGGCTGTTCATGCGCACCTTTCAGTTCATGTCGAAGCGCTTCCAGCCCTATGTGGCACCGCACGTGTCCAATGTGGTTGGAATCGTGATCGCGGCTGCACTTTTCTGGTCGGTGATCGACGGTGTGATCTTCACGATCGGCCTGCGCGCGGCGGACAACTCCTACCAGCATCTCGACGCCCTGATCCAGGATGACCTGCCACGTCCCACTGACCCTGCGCAGGTGGGCAGTGCGGCTTCCCATATCGACTGGCAGGACCTGGGGCGCCAGGGCCGCAGCTTCGTCTCCTCGGGGCCGACAGCTGCCGAGTTGAGCGACTTTCTGGGTGAGTCCGCACCGGCCCCGATTCGGGTGTACGTGGGCCTGAATGCAGCCGAAACCCACGAGGAACGGGCCCGCCTTGCCCTGGAAGAACTCAAGCGCGTGGGGGCGTTCGAGCGCTCGATCCTGCTTCTGGTAACGCCTACCGGGACCGGCTGGGTGGATCCTGCTGCGCTGGATACTGTGGAGTACCTGCAACGCGGCGACATCGCCTCGGTGGCGGTGCAGTACTCCTACCTGCCCAGCCCGCTGTCGCTGATCGCGGAGGCGGAATACGGGGTCGAGACGGCAAGGGCGGTGTTTGACCGGATTTACGGCTACTGGTCCTCGCTCCCGAGCGACAACCGGCCGCAACTGTACCTCCACGGGTTGAGTCTCGGCGCACTCAACTCGGATCGCTCTTTCGACATCTACGACATCATCAACGACCCTTTCAAGGGCGCGTTGTGGAGCGGGCCTCCGTTTCGAAGCGAGACCTGGCGCAATGTTACCCGCGATCGGGATCCGGATTCGCCCGCGTGGTTGCCGCGCTTTCGCGACGGCGCCGTGGTCCGCTTCATGAACCAGGAACTGGGATTCGACGCGGCGGGGCCCGACTGGGGGCCATTCCGGATCGGCTACCTGCAGTACGCCAGCGATCCAATCACCTTCTTCGATCCCCAGGCCTTCTACACCCAGCCCGCGTGGCTGCAGGAACCACGCGGTCCGGACGTGTCCGAGGATCTGCGCTGGTTCCCGATCGTGACCATGCTGCAACTGGCAGCGGACATGGCCGCCGGTGCCGCGCCGCCAGGATTCGGGCATACCTATGCGGCGCGGGACTACATCAACGCCTGGCTTGGGTTGATGGAACCGGAGGGCTGGGCCGAGGCCGATCTCGAGCGGCTGCACGCCCGGTTCGCTCCGTGAGCCGCAATTCATTCCGCTGCGCATCGACAGTGCCGGGGCGGGCATGGCCGGTCCGGGTTCGGCCATGCTTCTGGCCAGAGTCCCGGCTTCCCCGGGGGTTGATCGCCACAGGCGGCACGAGTGAGCAATCATTGCGCGGTAACTTCAAGCCGGTGCGTTACATTGCACGGGACAGACCGGAGGATGTATGCAGATCGAGCGGATCGATGACAACCACCTGCGCCTCAGTATCGATCTGAAGCAGGGGCAGAAACTGGCGAAGGCCATCAACGGCAAGGCGCGGGAAATGCGCAACGCCGCCCTGGCACTCTCCTCGGCGCTAGGCGAGGCCTACGCCGAATCCAAAAACGAGTTCCGTCAGCCGCCGCACGCCTTTGACGAGAACGCGCCCAAACAGCCGAGCATCGAAAACTGAACCCGCGGAGGAACCAGCGATGAATCTGGAAGAGATTGCCGGCAAGCAGGCCCACGTGCGCATGGACAACTTCGAGGCTTCCGACCTTCTGACCAGCCTGAAGCGGCATGCCGATGAGCTCGGGGAGCTGGGGCAGGAGCTGATCGCCGCGCTCGAGGCACAAGGCATTGAAGCCATCAAGGAAGAGGATGACCCCCGGACAGAGTACGTCCCACCACGCGACCTGCATCGGGTCTGACGCCCATCTATCGCGGCGCGTTCGCGATCCCCTCGGGCGGGCCTGGCGGGGCAGGGGGGGTCGCCCCGACACAAGCCCGGAGACAGCGCGATTTCACCGGGTCCGTGGGTGTTCCCGGGATACGGCCAATCGGGTGACAAGCGTCGTCGCTTCGAGTCGGCGCCTCGGTTCGACGTCTTCGCCAGTAGAGTCGGCAGCAAACCGGATCCAGGGAATCTCCCCCCAATGCCCCAAGGACTGCACCTGAAGCTGCAACTGCTCCTGGCGACGCTGATCCTGTACCTCGTACTGATCCAGCCGAATCACCCCGCAGCCGCATCATGGGACGCGCTGTGGGTGTTCCCGCTGGAATTGCCGGTGGTGATCGCCGCGCTGATTCTGACGGGCTCGGGTCTTGCCGGGAAAATCCTGCGAGCATTTCTGACGCTTGTGATCGTCGCGATCGCTGTGCTCAAGGTTGCGGACTTCGGCACCTTCATCGCTTTCAATCGCGGTTTCAACGTGGTGGCGGACATGAGCCTTCTGTCCGCCGGCTGGTCGCTGGCGCAGGGTTCCTTCGGCCTTCTGCTCTCGGCCCTGGCGTTGGCCGCGGCGATTGCGGTGGTGGGACTGGTTGCCGCTGCGCTTTGGTGGGCAACCGGCGTCTGGACGCGGGCAACCCCGGCGCGCAACGCGAAGGTCGCGGCTGGCGTGGTGCTGCTGCCTGCGCTGGCGCTGGCGGTAGTGGAGATCGCGGACGCCCGCCGAATGGTAACCCTGCCCGACGCGGTATCGGAAATGATCCCGGGTGCTGCTTTTACCGCGCGGGTCGGCGTGGAACGAGCCGAGCAGATTCGCGACACGCGCGCCGATCTTGCATCCTTTCGCGAATTGGCCAGAAACGACCCGATGGCGGGCGTTGCCCCGCAGTTCGACCGGCTCGACATGCGGGACCTGATCATCATCTACGTCGAGAGCTATGGGCGTTCGAGCTTCGAAAATCCGCTTTATGTGCCCACCCACACCGAGACCCTGCGCCGAATCGAGAAAGATCTTCAGGCGCGCGGACTTGCAATGCGTTCGGCCTGGGCAACAGCGCCCATGGTGGGGGGACAGAGCTGGCTCGCCCATGGCTCGGTTGCCTCGGGGCTTTGGCTGGACAACCAGGGCCGTTACCGTGCGCTCCTGGCCAGCCCCCGGCGTACACTGTTTCACTACGCCCAGGAGGCAGGTCTGCGCACGGTGGCGATCAAGCCTGCCCATATCTTCCCCTGGCCGGAAGGTGCGTTCTTTGGCTTTGACGCGATCTATAACGCCCCCGACCTCGGCTATGCGGGCAATCCGTTCAACTGGGTGACCATGCCCGATCAATTCACGCTTCATGCCCTCGACCGGCTGGAACGCCAGCCACCGCAGGGCGCGCCGGGACGCACGCCGCTGGTGGTGCAGGTGGCGCTGATCTCATCCCACGCGCCCTGGGTACCCATTCCGCCGGTCATTGACTGGGAAGCGATCGGTGATGGTCGAATCTTCAATGAGTGGGCCGATTCGGGCGACCCGCCGGAAGTGGTCTGGCGCGATCATGATTATGTGCGCGACCAGTTTCGGCTCGCCGTCGATTACAGTCTGCAGACCGTGGGTTCGTGGGCTGCACGCCACGCCGAAGACTCGCCGCTGATCGTGATGCTGGGCGATCACGAGCCCGCCCGCTTTGTCTCGGGCGTGGATGGTTTCGATGTACCGCTCCACGTCATCGGTCCCCCGGAACTGGTCGACCGGTTCGCCTCCCTGGGCTGGACCGAGGGCATGATCCCGGATGCCGATCTCCCTTCAGTGCGCATGGATGCGCTTCGTGATGTGCTGATGCGCACCCTGAGTTCTCCCGGCACGCGCGGCAAGTCGGCGATGTAGTGCGTCTGCGGCATTTCCCGGGATTGCCATGTTCGGTATCGAGTGCTGCAATGAGACCATGATGGCGGAAACAGACTTCCAGTCCCGGGCGCGTTCATTGCTGAGGGCAGCCGACGGCCGCCTGACTCCGGCACGCGTTGCCGTGCTGGAAATCCTGCTTCGCAGTGCAGTGGCGCTTTCTCACCAGCAGATCGAGGAAGCCATCGAAGAGCGGGGCCTGGATGTGGACCGGGTGACGCTGTATCGAGTGTTGGACTGGCTGGTGGAACGCGATCTCGCGCACCGGATTGCCACGGAGGACCGGGTTTGGCGCTTCAACGCGATGGATCGCACGCAGGCGGGCGATCCTGTGCATTTTCACTGCACACGGTGCGGCCAGATCGTCTATCTGGATGGCCCCGATGCGAGCACCGGGCTGGCTGAAGGAACTGCGCGGAAAACATGTGCCGGAGACCGAGGAGTACGGAATCACGAGCTTCGTCTACCGCGCCCGGCGACCGTTCCATCCCCAGCGCTTCTGGAACCTGATTCACAGCGAATGGCCCGGGGTGGTGCGCTCGAAAGGCTGGTTCTGGCTGGCTTCGCGGCCGGACTTTGCCGCGTTCTGGTCGCAGGCAGGCGGAGCATGCCGGCACGGCGCCGCTGGCATGTGGTGGAGCGCCGTGGACAAAACCCACTGGCCTGAGGACCCGGAGCACCGTTTGGGTATTGAGCGGGAATTCGAGGGCGAATGGGGCGACCGCCGGCAGGAGTTGGTACTGATCGGCATGGGCATGGATGAAACCGCCCTGCGAAGCGCGCTCGATGCCTGCCTGCTCGATGACGCAGAGATCGCGCTGGGCC
>PWRV01000180.1 GCA_003563455.1 Thioalkalivibrio sp. | reverse complement strand
CCTGTTCCACCTGCGCCGGACTGCCGACCAGGATCACTTGAGCCCCGTAGACCTCGACCGCATGGTCCGCGAGCGCCGCATAGCGCTCCGGCAGCCAGTTGCGCAGTGGATGGCTGGCATACGGGCTCAACACGACGTTGAGCCGGCCGGGCTGAAGATGGTGCTCCGCGAACGCCCGGTCACCCTCGCCAAGCGGGATCTCCCAGCGCGGCTCCGCCGCCTCCAGCCCGAGTGGTTCGAGAAAGCTCGCCAGACAGTCGCGCACATGCTGGCGCGGCACCGCGCGGATGCGGCGGTTGACCACCAGGCCATGCAGATCCCTGCTGCGCACCCGGTCATAGCCGACCCGGACCGGCGCCGGCACCAGCGCCGCCGCCAGGTTGGCCCGCAGCGCCACCTGCATGTGCAACAGCGCATCGAAGCGCCGCCCGCGCAGTCGTCGCCGCAGCTCGCGATACCCCGCAAACCCCGCCTTCTTGTCGAAGACGATGAACTCGACCCCGTGCAGATCCCCGACCAGCTTCGACTCCAGCTTTCCGACGATCCAGGTAATCTGCACATCCGGCCGCTGTCGCTGCAGACTCAGCACCACCGGCACCACATGCGTCACATCACCAATCGCCGACAGCCGCAGAATGCAAACCGACTTCATCGTCCTGCCCCGCTAGTTTCGACGCCACACTGAACGTCGCGGCACCGTCTCGATCCGGCCGCCAAATGCCCTGGCCCAGGTCCGCGAGTCTATCCGATCCGCGCGGCAAGAATGGTCCAGCGCTGCGGGCGACGATCGGCGCCTTCGGCAGCAGCACCTTGTCCCACGGCTGAACTCGCGGCTAGACTCAAGGCCCTGGGACGCCAGCGAAGTGGCGATTCAAAACCCGGGGGGTTTTCCGGGACCCGCCGTGCCCCACCTCGCGAACGTCTCTCGGACAGGACCGTCCGCTCCAACTGACACCCCATGCCACGGCGCCGCCCTGCTTTGGCCTGACGAGTGGCCCGACCCGAGAATCCCAATGGCCAGCACCCCACGCGTAAGCGTCGTGATCCCGACCCACCGGCGTCCGGAACTACTGTGCCGCGCCATTCGCAGCGTGCTGGCGCAGACGTTTTCCAGTCTCGAGGTGGTCATCGTTGATGACAATGGCGTGGGGCACCCGCAGCAGACGAAAACCCAGCGGCTCCTCACAGAGACTTTTGACGACCCGCGCATCCGTTACATCGTCAACCACGGCGAGAGTGGCGGCTCCGGGGCCCGCAATACCGGAATCCACCACGCAACGGCCGGGTACATCGCGTTCCTAGATGACGACGAGGACTGGGAGCCGGAAAAGCTTGAAATGCAGGTCGCCCTGCTGGATTCGTCCGCGCCCGACGTTGGGGTGATCGATGCGGGATTCCGTGACCACAAGGCTGACGGACGCATACGGACGGCACGACCAAAGATGCAGGGCTGGATCCTGGAACGGCTGCTGCGCAAGACCGGCGGCCGGGCTCCCAAGCTGTCAACAGTGCTTTGTCGCCGCGAGGTCTTCGACACTGTAGGTACGTTTGACACAAGCCTGCCTGCCCGACAGGACTATGACCTCTACATCCGCATCGCCCGGCATTTCCGCTTCGAATCCGTGATGGAACCGCTCGCCAACAAGCGCTCGGATGCGGATCAGCGGATCACCGGCAACATCAACAACTTCGTCGAGGGATTCGAGCGTCTGTACCGGAAGATCATCCCGGATCTCCGTGCCCGTCCGAAGGCGCACGCAATCTACCTGCTCAAGCAGGCCGAGATCCTGGCGCTGGGCGGGCAACGCGAGGCTGCAAGGCAGAAATATCGGCAGGCGTTCCGGCTGTGGTGGTTCAACCCGCGCCTTGTCCCGTACGGGCTCAGAATTCTGCGGAGACCGCAACCCGGGAGCGAGTGAAGTATCACCGCTCCCGCCGGGAGTTCGCTTCGGTGCGCTCTTTCAACCATAGCCGCAGGTTGCGCCTCGTGTGCTTCCACCACTGTGTGATACCCGTGGACGCGCGCGCGATCCGGTAGGCCGGGGAACCCGTTATCCGATCGGGAATGTATGCCACAGCCATTGGAGAACTGTCCGTGAAACGGACCAATTCCCGGCGCAGGGATAGGGTCCGGAACCATCGTGGCCGGCGGAGAGTGGCGTCGATGAATACCACCCCTTCATCGTCGATCAGGTAGTTTTTCGCGTGTGGATCGTTTCGCATGAAGCCCATTTCGTGCAGGCGCAAGAGTTCCGGAGTCAGCAGTGCCGCGTCGTCGCGGGTCGCTTTCCGTCCCTCTGCGTATTCGTACAGTAGAAACGAATCCGTCAGAACGCCCATCAAACGGCGTTCCCCCGCGCATAGCGGTTCCGGCGCCCGAAAGCCGAGCTGCCTCAGCTGCACCATGCTTTCCATCTGCCGCACGGCCATACTGGGCCGAAAAAACGACAGCATTCGCTGCGAAAGGCGGCGGTTACGATCGTGCGGTATCTTCAGGACGCAGGCCTTACTGCCAATCTCGATCAAGGCGCTGTAGGTTCGACCGTCGCTCTTGAACACCGTCTTCTCGGCAAAGTCCCCAGCCACCACCGCCTGGAACACACGTGCCGCATCCGGCCGCGCGCCACAGAGGTGGAGGCGATAGCCATGATAAACGGGACCCTGCGACATGATGTACTAAAGACGCTCCAGTTTTCGCAGAAGGCGCCTGGCCTTCAGGCGGCGTCCTTTTGACAGGGATTTGAGGCCCTTCCGAAGTATACGGAAGTCGTCCCAAACAACCTGGTGTGCGTAGAGCGAGGACATCGGGCAGCGCTGATGGAAGGCTTCGACGTATGCCTGGATCGCATTCGGGTCACGAAACCCGAACAGTGCCTCGCCGGAATTCCAGACATCAAACTCGCATCCGGCTCCAACCGAAATCACCTCGTTGTCGATGATCACCGGCCCATCGTCGGTCATCACGATATTGGCCGGCGTGAGGTCCGGATGAATCAGATGCATGTCCGTGGCCTCCGGGAGAACGGCCCTGAGACGATCGACGATCTTCCGGACACTTGGCGCGGGCAGGATCAGCGGGCCAAACTGTTCGAGCCGGGCCAGGAGGCTTTCGAGATGCACATACCCCGTCGGCTTCAGCGGGTCGGGGATAGCCGCATTGCACAGCGCCACCTGGCACTCGAGCACGGCGTCCCGCTGTTGCGCCGCCGGCAACGATTTGCAGGACCGCCCCTCAACCCATTCGCACGCGATCACTGTCCCCGAGCGGGCAATGAACCGGGGCACCGGGCCAGCCTGCGCATAAGCAATCTGCAGGGCCCTTTCAGCCAACAGCGCCCTCTCCAGGCTCTCGCATTCGGCAATCTTGAAAGCATGCCCACCGGCCTCAGCGCGGAGAGACAACCGGCCGTGATAGTTGAGGATCACGGTCGAGTCCGGCCTTTTGCCGAGCAAGGCCTCAAGGACATGAAAGACTTCTCGCCCGTCTTCAAAGCATTGGCCGGGAGGAAGCTCTCGCGGGGCCTTCGATCTTCGGAGCAGAAGTCGCATGGTCAGGAGCACGCACTCTGTATCACGATCAAAGATAATCCCCGAACGCCATTAAAGCGTGGCACCATGGCCGCATGCGGAGCGTAACCGCACGAGACCTCCCCTGGCGATGGTTCGGCCGCTGAAGACCCGCACCACCCGCCTGCACGACACTGCGGCCGCACCGGCTGGCCCGTGCCGCCCGGGGATCCCTGGTCGGGAAGCTGGCGGCGTTCCCAGGCAACAGTCATCATGGCAAACTCCCGATGGGGCGTAGACCCGTGCCCCTCCAAGGCGCAACGGAGTACGCGCGCTATGACCATCATAGTGGAATGGCGCCGAGATCCACACTCGACTGCACAATCCCAGAAATATCCGAGACCACGCCGTGCCCGCCGCAACACCCGACACCGAGGTTGATCCACACCCCGAACTTAGCCGTTTCGCTCACGCGCTTGGGGTCACCGGACTGGTCATCCTTCTTTTAGGTACCGGGTTTTCCAAGGCAACACAAAACACGGACATGGTTCCCGCCTTTTTAGCATTTATGGCAGTTGTGACCCCCTTTGTTCGCAATCCTTGCCCTCGGCCTGCCGCGACTGCTTCAGCGCGGCGGACCGAGGGCCACATCACGATTGCTACCGTGATCGTCACGAGGATTGCGTTGGCTACGAGTACCAGGAAGCCCTGTCTCGACCTTCAGGTGAGCTGGTTCTATCTTGCCGCGTTTGTCGGATTCGGGTCTGCGCTGGCACTGGAAGGCGAGGCCGCAGGAGTTGCGATCTGCCTGCCATCATCCGGGACCTCGGGAACTCGCGAGTGAAACGTGTCGCTTTCATCGTCGACTCGCTGACAGGGGGGGGTGCGGAACGCTCGGTGGCCACGTCAGCCACTGAAATGGCGGCCCGCGGCATTGATGTCAGCATCCTCACACTCGGCGACGAAGTCGCATACGCTCTGGATCTAGCCATCCGTTACGTGCGGCTGAGTACGAAGAGAGAGGGAATGCCCGGCAACCGGATTCTGGCCCGGCGACTGCGCACGGCAATGGCAGGCCTGGAAGAGGATGGCCCGTTCGATCTGGTGGTCGCGAATCTGCTCCGCACGAGCGCGGTGGTTCGCCGCGCACAACTACCGGACGTCTACCATTGCCTGCATAACTCCTTGGGGCCACAGATTCGCGGGACCCGGCCTGCGGTCCTCCGTTTTTGGTGGCGCCATCGGCTGCGTCGCCTGTACAACGGGCAGCACCTGCTCGCGGTTTCCGACGGGGTCGCGCGAAACGTCACAACGGATCTCGGGATCCGGCCGGCGTCGCTGCGGACCATTCACAATGGGTTCGACATCGCCTCCATCCGGCGCCGCGCCACCGAACCCGAGCCCGATGCGGATGAACTGCGGCCGTTCGTTCTGCATGTCGGCCATTTCAAGCGGCAGAAGCGGATCGACCGCCTGCTCGAGGCCTGGGCCCTGCTGGATACGGAACACCGACTGGTGCTGCTTGGCACCGGTTCGCGGCGAAAGGTCCGGCAACTGCACGAACAGGCCGAGCGTTTGGGAATTGCAGAATCAGTCGTGTTCCCGGGATTTCACGAGAATGCCTATGCGTGGATGGCCCGGGCGGACCTTTTGGTGCTGGCCTCCGACTTCGAGGGGTTCGGGCGCGTAATCGTCGAGGCTCTGGCCACCGGTACCCCGGTTGTCAGTACCGACTGCCCTTCCGGGCCCTCGGACATCCTTGTTGGCCCTCTGGCGCGTTGCCTGGCTCCGCTCGATGACCCCGTTGCGCTCGCTGGGCGGATTCGCGACATCCTGGCGAACCCGCCCACCGTCGATGATGCAGTGTTACGCCGATTCGCGATCGAGACGGTGACGGACCAGTACCTGGCTCTGCCTGACCGGGTGCTGATGGCCGCGGCTCGGCAAGGAAACCGGGGACAATGAAAGCGGCAACCGGCACCGTATGCTCACGGCCCGTCATCCTGTTCATACCGGTCAGCGGTCCCCAGGGCGCCGGGGAGTTCTATCGCGCCCTCACCATTGCCCACGCATGCCGGGCCCGCCACCCGGGGTGGGATCTGCATATCTGCGTCAGCCGTGATGCGGACGTCGAAAAGCCGGGCGGGCTCGGCTACCACACCCTCCGCGACTCCCCCACACGGGACACGGACGGCGTCGAGCGGATCATGCGCGAGGTCCGCCCGGACCTGGTGATCTTCGACAGCACGCTGCGCCAGCGCCAGTTGAAGATTTGTCGCAAGCTTGGTGTCGCGAAGGTGGTCTATGTCAGTTCGCGGGCTTCGAGTCGTCGCCGGGGGTTCGGCCTGCGCAAACTGCGCGCCCTGGACGAACACTGGATGATCACGCCACCCGCGGAGCAACGCCTGACACACAGGGAACGACTACTCGCCCGTGTGAACCGACGCTTGCAGCTCCGTTTCTTTTCCACCCTGCTGCCCCCGGACGCGCCCGACCGGGCACTGGAAGCCGTGGACCGGGCGGGCCTGCCACGCGAGGGTCATGCACTCTTTGTCTCCGGCGGGGGCGGGGGCATGGTCGATGGCGAGCCTGTCGACCGAACGTTCCAGCTGGCAGCTCGACGCTTCCACGCCGCAACCGGCCACCCCACCCTGCTGGTGGCTGGCCCACTGAGCTCGGTCCCGCTGGAATCCGACCCCTTGCGTCTGGAGGTACGCTCCATGTGCCCCGGCGACCTCGCGACAATGATCGCGCGTGCGGCCCTGGTCGTCAGCGGCGGCGGCAGTCTGGTGCAACAGACTTTGGCGCAGGGCCGCCCACTGCTTGCAGTCCCCGCCGGCGGTAGCGACCAGCCCGCGCGACTCGCAAAACTGGCGCGCGAAGAGGTGCTGCAGACGTGCGCGACCAGGTCCGAAGTGATGGCGAGCAAGGCCGCAACGCTTCTGCAGGATCAAGATGCTCAAAGCAACCTGGTCGCGCGCGCCCGCGCCCTGGGTTTCCGCAATGACATGCCGAAGGTCGTCTCAGCCATGCAGCAACTCCTGGCGATCGCCGATTTCGGCAAGGTCGGTTTAAGATCATCCGACGGGACACCATCGTCAACGGCCGGCAGCGGGGGCGAGGGAGATTGAGCGGCCTGCGGGGGCGCAACGAAAGCGACTGCCTGCACCGAAGATTCAATGGTGATCAACCGGATCCTTGACCGGGGGCGTCCCGAGCTCACATGCTTCGGACACGGTGAGCAGGTACTTTCCACCACAGCCGCCTGAACAGACCATTACGTTCGAGCAGCCGCCGATATTACTGTCTCCTTTCTTCTTTCCCGGTCGCATACTGCTCAGAGCCAATGACTCAGAAAATACTGCTAATTGTTGGTATCGGCCACAGTGGTTCCACGATCCTCGACATGGCGCTTGGCTGCCATCCGCGCATCATTGGACTCGGCGAGGTCTCCAAGGTACTGCGCACACCACTGGCTGAGTTGCGCGGTCCGCGCTACCAAACAGATGTGTGCTCATGTGGCGCTATCGCCCGCGAGTGTCCGTTCTGGGGAAAAATGCTGACCTGGCTCGAAGATCATCACCAACTCGGACTGGAACAGAAATACCAGGAGCTGGTCGATCGCTTCATTGCGCATTATGGCAATGATCGCGTCATGGTCGATTCCTCCAAGACGGTGCGACCTTACCAGGCCTGGTTGAACCAGCACCATGACCTCCGTGCCATTCACCTGACGCGCGACGTACGAAGCTGGATTGATTCGCGCCTGCGTGGCCATGACCACCGCGACAAAGGCGGCACGCTGCGCCTGGCCGCGCGTTGGTGGCGTGGAAACCTGCGCACCGAGCGGTTTCTGCGGCGTCATCACATCAGAGCCCGTAATCTGGGCTATGAAGAGCTGGCATTGCGACCGCACGTGATGCTGAACAAACTTTGCGACTGGCTGGACGTGGATTTTGACCCGGGCATGCTCGCGCCTGCCGGTACCGGCAGTCATATCATTCGAGGCAATCGTGCTCGCCAGAACAGCTCAACCATGAGTGCCATACAATATGACTCACGCTGGATGACGTCATCACGGCTGATGCTGCAAAGTCCACTGCTGTTGCCACTCATGCAGCGTAATCGCCGTCTGGTCTATGCCAACACGGGCGGTGCAGGCAGAAAATAGCCGGCCCAACCCGGGAAGCACCCGTCGCCCGCTCTCCTGCAACCCACCCCGTTGCTGCCTCATCGCCATGAATGATGCGATCCGGGGATTACTGGAACGCCTGCCATTCGATGCGGCGGCCGGGAAGCGTCAGAACACAAATGGGGCCGTCTGCATGGGCCTTTCACGTACCGGGCGGTAGCATCGCCCGCACCCGCCGCACGAGCTCTCCCGCCAGCGCTTCGCTTGATGGAACGCTTGCCCCCTCGCCTGTCATCTGGATACCGATCAGATGCAGTTGCCTTGGCAGCACCTCCAGCGCCTGCGCCAGCGCCAGGGTTTCGGCAAGCCCCAGATCGTGGCTCGACGGCGGACGGGCCTGGGCCAGCAGATCGTCGAGCGCCAGCTCGCGCAGGGTTCCGGCCGGGAGCCCGGCTTCCATCGCGTCGATCAGAATCACCCGGGCATCGGGCTGCAGATGATCAAGCAGCCCCGGACCCGGGCGATCAAGGGTCAACAATTCGGCGTGCCGGTCGACGCCGGCATTCCTCAGCCAATCGATCGCGAGCCACCCAAGGTCGTCACCGGCAACCGGCGACCCGATGCCAATGATGCGCCAGGCTGCCGGCGCACGGCCCTCCCCCTTGCTCACCGGCGCTCGACGCGGACCTTCAGGAAGTGCGTCGCGCAGGAAATGCAGGGGTCGTAGTTGCGGATCACGGTTTCGCCGCGCAGGCGCAGCGCGTCGTCGTCGTTGTGCAGGCCGAAGGCCTCGAGCGAGCACTTAAGGTCGTCCTCGATTCGCGCCTGGTTCTGGGCGGTGGGTGGCACGATCTGGGCCGAGAGGACCTTGCCCTCTTCGTCCGTCTCGTAGCGATGCCAGAGCAAGCCGCGCGGGGCCTCGGTGGCGCCGCAGCCGACACCGGCTTGCACCGCGGTCGGCACGTGGGCCGGTTCCTCCGGACTGTAGGCCTCGAGCAGGCGAATCGCCTCGAGGACCACCTCGTGGATCTCCACCGCGCGTGCGATCACCGAGTGGAACATGTTCCGGCTGGGCAACCTCAGGCCCGTGGCCTCCAGTGCCGCGCGTACGGGTGGCGAAAGGCGGTCGTGATTCAGGTTGAGCCGCGCCAGCGGTCCGACAAGATACGGCTCGCCATCGAGGTGGGCATACAGCGCGGTCGAGTGCGCGACGTGCGACTCCCGGAAGTGGTCGAGGTAGTTCCCCGCCGGCACGTCGAGGCCCCGGTCCGAGACGATCCTGCCGGAGTACATCGGGTATTCGCTGTCGTGGCGCAGGG
>PWRV01000153.1 GCA_003563455.1 Thioalkalivibrio sp. | reverse complement strand
AGGGGCCTCCTTTCTCGCCGGCGTTCATGGGGAAGTCCCGCGCCGGTGCGTTGCCTGCGGGACGCCGTGAATACATCCCTGTAGGCTTGACGGCAGCATCCATGCTGCCGACACCCGCCAGCGGACACACCCACTAGCTCCCGCTCAGGCGTTGAAGGTCATTTTTGGTCCCACAAATATCACGGGCACCATGGCAAGCCAGTGTCCGGGACGACATCCCCCACCGCCCGATCGACCAGAAGGCTCGCCCCCGGCGGTCTATCCCTTGCCCAACTGGGTGATGTCCCGCACCGCGCCGCGGGCGGCGGAGGTGGTCAGCAGCGCGTAGGCCTGCAGCGCCTGGCTGACCGCCCGGTCGCGGTCTACCGGCTGCCAGGCCTGTTCCCCTTTCGCTTCCATGCGCCGGCGACGTTCGGCGAGTTCGTCGTCGCTGACCTTCACCTCGATGCGACGGTTCGGGATGTCGATCTCTATGGTATCGCCCTCCTCCACGAGGCCGATCGGGCCGCCCTCGGCGGCCTCGGGCGAGATGTGGCCGATCGAGAGCCCGGAGGTGCCGCCCGAGAAGCGCCCGTCGGTGATCAGCGCGCAGTCCTTGCCGAGCCCCTTGGACTTCAGGTAGCTGGTCGGATAGAGCATCTCCTGCATGCCCGGACCGCCCTTCGGGCCCTCGTAGCGGATCAGCACCACGTCTCCGGGCCGGATTTGGTCGGCGAGAATGGCATCCACCGCCGCGTCCTGGCTCTCGAAGATCCGTGCCGGGCCGGAAAAGACCCGGATCGTCGAGGTCGGTACGCTGGTGGTGTAGCGCAACTGGTCGGTCTCGAACATGCTCTCGTCGATCCCGGCGGTCTTCACGATGCAGCCATCGCTCGCGATGTTGCCGTAGAGCACCGCGAGACCGCCGTCACGGGAATAGGCGTGCTCGATGTCCCGGATACAACCGTTCGCTCGGTCGAGGTCGAGGTCATCCCACGTCGCATCCTGGGAAAAGGCCACCTGTGTCGGGATGCCTCCCGGCGCCGCGAGGTAGCGCGTGCGTGCCTCGGTGGCCTCGTCCCTGACCACGTCCCAGCGGTCCAGCGCCGCGGCCAGCGTGGGGCTGTGCACGGTGGCCGCGTCACGGTGGATCAGCCCGCCACGGTCCAGTTCGCCGAGGATGCCGATGACGCCACCGGCGCGGTGCACGTCTTCCATGTGGTACTTCTGGGTTGCCGGTGCGACCTTGCAGATGTTCGGCACCTTGCGCGACAGGCGGTCGATGTCGGCCATCGTGAAGTCGACACCGCCTTCCTGCGCCGCGGCGAGCAGGTGCAGCACGGTGTTGGTCGAGCCGCCCATCGCGATGTCGAGGCTCATCGCGTTCTCGAAGGCATCGCGGCTCGCGATCGAGCGCGGCAGCACCGAGGCGTCGTCCTGCTCGTAATGGCGTCGTGCGAGCTCGACGATCAGCCGTCCGGCTTCCAGGAAGAGCTCCCTGCGGCCCGCGTGAGTCGCGAGCAGCGAGCCGTTGCCGGGGAGCGACAACCCCAGCGCCTCGGTCAGGCAGTTCATCGAGTTCGCGGTGAACATCCCCGAGCAGGAACCGCAGGTCGGGCAGGCGGAGCGCTCGTATTCCTGCACGGCCTGGTCGCTCTGGTTGGGGTCGGCCGCGACCACCATCGCGTCGACGAGGTCGAGATGGATCACGTTGTCGTCGCGCTGAACCTTGCCGGCTTCCATCGGGCCGCCGGAGACGAAAACCGCGGGGATGTTCAGGCGTATCGCGGCCATCAGCATGCCCGGGGTAATCTTGTCGCAGTTCGAAATGCAGACAAGCGCGTCCGCGCAATGGGCATTGACCATGTACTCGACACTGTCCGCGATAATTTCCCGGGAGGGTAGCGAGTAAAGCATTCCAGCGTGCCCCATCGCGATGCCGTCGTCAACGGCGATGGTGTTGAATTCCTTCGCGACGCCGCCGGCCTGCTCGATCTCGCGCGCAACCAGCTGCCCGAGATCCTTCAAATGTACATGCCCGGGAACGAACTGGGTAAAGGAATTGGCGATGGCAATGATCGGCTTGTCGAAGTCGCCGTCCTTCATACCGGTTGCGCGCCAGAGCGCGCGGGCGCCCGCCATGTTGCGGCCGTGGGTCGTTGTGCGTGATCGATATCGAGGCATGCGGGGATCCCTTGAACATTTCAGGCAAACTGGAATCATACCCGGACTGCCCGGATCGTAGAGAAGAACTGGAGGATTCAATGCGCATCGAAGTGGAAAACATCAAGTGCGGCGGCTGCGCAGGCAGCATCCGCAAGGGGCTCGCAGCGCTGGAGGGTGTGCACACCGTCGAGGTCGACATCGACGGAGGCGTGGTCGAAGTCGAGGCGCCTGAGGCACAGCGCGACGAGATCGTGCGCAAGCTGGCGTCGATGGGCTACCCGGCGACCGGCTCGCTGCACGGTCTGAAGTCCGCCGGCGCGAAGGCGCGCTCCTACGTGAGCTGCGTCGTCGGCCGCATGGACAAGGATTGATGCCGCGATCAGCAGCGACCGCGCCCCCGGCCCGCCCGCGGCGGCACCCGGGCGCTTGCGGGCGCATCACCCTGATCCCGGCGTTCGGTCTGGCGGCACTGCTCTGGCTGCTGGCCACGGTTGCTCACGCCGACACCCTGTCGGTCCGGGAGCTGCCGATCGCCGACCAGACCCTGACGGTGGAGATCGTGAACACCCCGGAGGCAATGGCCCGTGGCCTGATGTTTCGCGAGCACTTGCCCGAGGACCACGGCATGCTCTTTGTCTGGCCGGCTGACCAGGTCGTCGGCATGTGGATGAAGAACACCCTGATACCCCTCTCGGTCGCCTTCATCGACCGCGAATACCGGATTCGGAACATCGCCCGCATGGAACCGCATTCCCTCCGTGTGCACACCTCGGAGGGACCGGTGCGCTACGCGCTCGAAGTGAACCGCGGCTGGTTCGAACGCCACGGCGTGGCGCCCGGCATGCGCGTCGACGGCCTGGAGGCGCTGCTTGGCAAACCGGGCAGCCGGGTCGACCGAGGACTTTGACGGCTCACTGAAGTGTCTCAGAGTCGGCCACCGCACGTGGTTGATTCCGAGCCGAGCTTTGAAACATTTGTGTAGGGTTTCCCCAGCGGGCCTGACATAATGTGGCGCCGGCCCTGACCCCCCACGCCCCTGCGCATGCGTCCCTTCCCGACTGCCCTCACCCTGCTGCTCCTGATGCTCCTGCTCGGCTGGAGCACGCTGCTGCCCGCTCAGGAGCCCAACAACCACGGTGCCGCAGTAACGGCTCCCACCACTCAGCAACTGCTGGACCTGCGCAACGCTCTGCGCGACGCGCGCGCGCGACTGTCATCGATGGTCGAGGCGATCGACACCGGCCCTGCCGAGGCCTGGCTGGAGGCGAGTCCCGCCAGCCGCCTCGCCGACCTTGTCGAGGCCACCGCGGATGACGTGGCCGAGAACACCTTGTGGCGCTCGGCGCTGGAACACGAGCAGGCGGGCTCGGAGCGGCTGCTCGGTGCCCTGGAGCGCGCTCATCTTGCCCTGGCCATGGAACAGCGGCTGAACGAGGCCGAGGAACGCCTGCGTGAGATCGCGGGTGCGCGCACCGCCCCGCCGGCGACGGACGACCGCACGCTCAGCCGCATCGAGGATGACATTGGCACCCTGGAACGGCGGCGGACCCAGCTGCGGCTCGAACAGGAACAGAAACAGCAGTTGCTCGACCGGCTGGAAACCCAGGCACGGACCCAGCCCGAGACACTGGAGCAGCTGCGCCGCGAGCGTGCAGAAGAAGCCACGGCCGAGGTCTGGAGCCCGTTGCAGGATCCGGCACTCGCCGATGCGCTGGCGGCCTGGGAAGAGGCTCGCGATCGCCGGGCAGACGCGCGCATCATCGCGGCTCAGCTCGACGCCGAAGTGCTGCCGGCCCGTATCGAGCTGCTCCGGTTGGAACTGCGCGTGCTTGATGCCGAGGGACGCTGGCTGGGCCAGGCCCTCGGGCAACTCTCGGAGGAACTGGCTGAACGGGCCGGCGAAGAGCTGCGGGGGCTGCGCGCTGACCTGCGCCGCCTGACCGAGCGCGAGCCGGAGGCCGCGGTGCGCTTCGCGCCCGAGATCCAGTCCCTCCTGCAACGCATCGATCGGGTCGCAGAGACCAAGACCCGGATCCGCGAGCTGCAGACGCAGCGTGAACGCTATGCCGCGATCGAGAGCGACCTCAGCCAGACGCTCGCCAGCGTCCGCGAGCGTCTCGAGATCGGGGGTCTGACCGACGTTCTCGGGGGTCTGCTGATCGAGGAGGAACGGCGGCTGCGCGGGATGCTGGAGCTCCGCTTCGTCCTCCGTGATCTGGAACGGGAACTGGCGCAATCCCGATTGCGCGACATTACTCTTCGCGATGACCTTCGCACCCTGCCCCCGGTGCCGGCGGAGATTACCGAGGACCGTGCCGCAACGGAGATCCGGCGCCTCCAGCGCGAGGTGATCGTGATGCAGCTCCAGGCGGACGAGCTGCTGACCGATCAGCTGCGTCAAACCGAGGTGCGGCTGCGTGCCGCGGTGCTGCAGATCGAGGAGCTGTCGCAGCTGCTGCGCGAATCCCTGCTCTGGTGGCCCAGTCATACCCCCGTCGGCGCCGAGTGGTCGATGCGCCTGCCTGCCGCGCTGATGGCCTTGCTGGATCCCGCATCCTGGAAGGAGATCCGCAGCGCGCTGATCGAGGTGACGATCGGGCGGCCGGCCGGTTCCCTGCTGACGCTACTGCTTGCCGGACTGCTGATGGTCTGGGCCCGCGGCACGCCAGGTCATCTTGCGCGACTCGCGGAAATGACCACTCACCGGTTCACCGACCGCATCGGGCTGACCTTCCAGGCCATCGGCTGGAGCCTGCTGCGCGTGCTTCCGGTTCCGGTACTGCTGACCTCCACCGGCTTCCGGCTGGAACGGCTGCCGGACATCGGGCCCGGTGTGGAAATCCTGGCGATCGTGCTGTTCAGCACGGCATTGTGGTGGCTGGTGGGCCATCTCTTCCTGCTGTTCACCAGCAGGAACGGCGTCGGCATGGCCCACTTTGACTGGAATCCATCGGTGGTCCGCCGTCTCCGCCGTCACCTGGCCTGGTATCTGCCCACCCAGCTGCTGCTGATCGCGCTCCTGGCGCTGACCTTCGGGCACCCCAACGAACTGGTCGCCGACGTCTTCGGCCGTGTTGCCCTGTTCGCCTCGGTGCTCGTGACCGGGGTCTTTGCCTGGCGCATGCTCGCTCCATGGCCCAACGCCGCGGACAACCCGCGGCGGGAGCGCAGGCGCCGTTTGCTGCGACTGACGTTGGTGGCCTACGCCGCGGTCCTGCTCGGGCTGACGCTGGCCGGCTACCTGCTGACCGTGGCCACGCTGCTCGCACACACCATCAATACCGTGGTCGTGGTGGCCATTGTCTGGCTGGGCTACAGCCTGGCCACCCGTGCGCTGGTCCTGAGCGAGACACGTCTGGTGATCCGGCGCATGCGCGAGCAGCGCGCAAAGGCGGCCGCCGCACAGACCGGGCTGACCGCTGGCGAGGGATCGACCGTGGAGATTCCGGAGCCGCACCTGAGCGTGGAGAACGTCAACCAGCAGACCCGAACCCTGTTGCGGGTGACGTCGGGTGCAGCCATGGTGCTGGGCCTCTTCTGGGTCTGGTCGGAGGTGCTGCCGGCACTCACGTGGCTAGACGGAGTGACGCTGTGGTCGCGTACGATCGTGATCGGCGAGACCGAGATTCTGAGCCGGGTCAGCCTGCAGGACTTCCTGCTGGCGATCCTTCTCGGCGTGCTCTTCACCCTGGCCGCGCGCAACCTGCCGGGACTGGTGGAGATCCTGCTGTCGCGCAGCACCCGGATGGACGCGGCCGGCCGCTACACCGTGACCACGCTGCTGCGCTACGTGCTGGCAGTGGTCGCGTTGATCAGCGTGTTCTCTTTACTGGGCCTGCGCTGGGCCGAACTGCAGTGGATGGTGGCGGCCCTGACACTCGGCCTTGGTTTCGGCCTGCAGGAGGGGGTCGCGAATTTCGTCTCCGGCATCATCATGCTCTTCGAACGCCCGGTGCGCGTCGGCGACACGATCACCATCGGCGAGTACAGCGGAACCGTCACCCGGATCCGCACCCGTGCGACCACCATCGTGGACTGGGACAACCGCGAGATCGTGGTGCCAAACAAGAACTTCATCACCGAGCGTCTGATCAACTGGACGCTGTCCGACACCACCACGCGTCTCGTGATCCCGGTCGGTGTGAGCTACGACGCCGACGTCGATCAGGTGATGGAGACCCTGCGGTCGATCGCCGGGAATCATCCCGCGGCCCTGAAGGATCCGGCTCCCAGCGTCTTCTTCCTGAAGTTCGGCGACAGCGCGCTCAATTTCGAACTCCGGGTCTACGTGAGCCAGCTGAAGGACCGCCTGTCGACGATCAGCGAGCTCCACCAGACGATCATCAGGGAGTTCCGACAGAAGGGGATCGAAATCGCCTACCCGCAGATGGACCTGCACGTGCGGGACATGGCACCGACGGCGCGGACCGGGACCCGCGATGAACCCGGCCGGGACGGCCCCGACACGCAGCCCACCGGCGGCTGATCCGCGCGGCGGGCGAGAACGGACGGTGACAACACGGCTGCCAGCCGCGAGCCCTTGCGGCGCGATGCCCGCTCGCGGGCACAGCCGTCACATCGGCTCGGGATCGATGTCTTCGTAGGCATCGCGCGTAAACCGCGGGGTACAGACCGCGAGAAACAACAGATCGGAATCCCCGATGTTGGTGATTCGCTGCGCGGTGTCCGGCGGCACGACCACTACTGCGCCCGGCCCCACCTCCTGCGGCATCCCCGCCCCCACCTCGGCCCGGCCCCTGCCTTCGAGGATCACATAACGCTCGACCACGCCGCGCAGGCGGTGCAGCCGGGTGGTGACCCCGGGCTCGACGCGGGCACGGGCGACCGACACCGCGGCATCGGCCGGCGTGTTCCACCACTCGATGATGTGACAACGCTCCTCGAACCAGTACTCCGCGGGTGGCCGCTCAGGCCGCGTCATCGGACGGCTCCGGGGCCCTGCAAAGCGACGGCGATGCGCGGCCGGCCAGAGGTCCCGGGGCCATGATCAATCGACCCGCCCTGGCCGTTTGTGCACCGCAGGATGCCGCTGTTTCGCGTTGTCAATGGCATTGTCCCGCAGGATGCACTCCTGACGGGGGCATGGTCCAGCACCGCCGGAGGACGGCCCCGGACGATTGGTCTTGCACCTCGGACCGGCTAAGACGATAAACTCGGGCGAATCGGAGCGAGATGAACGCGGCACAGAGCCGCCGGCACCATTGCCCGTGCCTGGCGAGGACAAGACGGAGATGGATCCAGACCAGCAGCAGACCGGACTCGACTGGTTCCGCGCGGCGGTACCCTACGTCGCCGCGCACCGCGACCGGACCATGGTCATCGCGATGGCGGGCGAAGCGGCCCAGGCGCCGGAGTTCCCGACGCTGCTGCGGGACATCGCGCAGCTGCGTGCGCTGGGCACGCGGGTGGTGCTGGTGCACGGAGCCCGGCCGCAGATCGAGGCCCGACTGCGCGATCGCGGGCTCACCCCGCGCTATTCCACGGGCCTGCGCGTGACCGATGCCGAGGCGCTCGAGGCGGTATGCGACGCGGTCGGACGCCTGCGGCTGCACATCGAAGGGCTGCTCTCACGCAACCTCGGCAGCCCGGGCATTGCCGGCGCTCGCCTGCGGGTCGCGAGCGGCAACTTTGTTACCGCCCGCCCGCTGGGCGTTCGCGACGGGGTCGATTTCCAGTATACCGGCGAGGTCCGGCGGGTGGATGCCCAGGGCATCGCACGGCTGCTCGACGAGGGCCAGATCGTACTGGTGTCGCCGCTCGGCTACTCGCCGACCGGCGAGGTCTTCAACCTGTCCGGCGAAGACGTCGCGACGCAGGTCGCGGTCGGGCTGAAGGCGGACAAGCTGGTCTTTCTGACCGAAGCCGGCCCGCTGCGCGACCGGCATGCCGAGACGGTCGCGCAACTGACGGTGCCCGCGGTCGAGCGGCTGCTGGCCACGGAGCCCGGGCTGCCGGAGGAACTGGCGGGCCACCTGCGCAGCGCCGTCGAGGTCTGCTCGGTCCATGACCTGCGCGTTCACCTGGTGGACCGGCACATCGACGGCGGGCTGCTGATCGAGCTGTTCTCGCGCCGGGGCATCGGCACCCTTGTCAGCCGCGAGCCGGTGGAGCGGCTGCGCGCCGCGACCATCGACGACGTCGGCGGAATCTTTGAGCTGATCCAGCCACTCGAGACCGAGGGGATCCTCGTAAGACGCTCCCGCGAGCACCTCGAGCTGGAGATCGACTGCTTCCAGGTGCTCGACGCGGACGGGCTGATCATCGGCACCGCCGCGCTCTACACCTTCCCGGAGACGCAGGTGGCCGAGATTGCCTGTCTCGCGCTGCATCCGGAGTATCGCGGCGGCGGGCGCGGCGACCTCGTGCTCGAGCACATGGAGAATCTGGCCCAGAGGCGTGGCCACCGGCAGGTTTTTGTGCTCACCACGCGGACCGCGCAGTGGTTCCAGGAACGCGGCTACGCCCCGGGCAGCGTCGACGATCTGCCGGCCGCACGTCAGGCCCTGTACAACCAGGCGCGCAATTCACGGATCTTCGTGAAATGGCTCGGCTGATCCTGCTGTCGCGACGGCGGCTGCTCCCGTATTTCTATTTTTTCCGTGTCCATCCGTGTTCTTCCGTGGCGCGCCTTCATCCTTCAGGGGTCCTTTGCCCGCGGGAATGACCGTCAGCCGCGGCGCCCTGGGCGAAGGCGATCCAGCCGCAGCCGCGACCGCTCGTCGAACAGGCGCTTCGACGCGAGCCAGACGGCGCCCAGTGCGCCGAAGCCGGTGCCGGCCGAGATCAGAAACATGATCAGGATCT
>PWRV01000321.1 GCA_003563455.1 Thioalkalivibrio sp. | reverse complement strand
ATGCAGGCAGACCTGGACGCGAACTGGGAGGTCCTCGCCGAGGCGATGCAGACGGTGATGCGTCGCCACGGAATCGAGGCGCCCTACGAGAAGCTGAAGGAACTGACCCGCGGCCAGCGGGTATCCGCCGAGCGGCTGCGCGAATTCGTCGACGGACTCGAGATTCCGGAGGATGCCCGCGTTCGGCTGCGCGAACTGTCCCCCGCAGGATACGTCGGACTGGCCGTACAGCTCGCGCGTCAGATCCGCGGCCGGGCCTGACGTGGCGATCGCGGGCAGTCCGCCCCAGACCCCGTTGAACGCCGGCAGGTCCGTTCCGCCGCCCTCGCCGCTCGGCGGAATGGATCCGCAGGAATTCCTGCGCGACTACTGGCAGCGCCACCCCATACTGATTCGCGGCGCGATCCCCGCCTTCCGGAATCCGA
The DNA here is from genome assembly GCA_003563455.1 of Thioalkalivibrio sp. Taxonomy (GTDB): domain Bacteria; phylum Pseudomonadota; class Gammaproteobacteria; order Ectothiorhodospirales; family Ectothiorhodospiraceae; genus Thioalkalivibrio. The sequence goes on along the minus strand of PWRV01000321.1, from coordinate 8,613 downwards.
TCGACGGCGACGACCTTGCCGGTCTCGCCTGCGAGCCAGGGATACGCTCGCGGATCGTGCTCGGGCACCCCGACCGCCGGGACTGGAGCGTTGAATACGGTCCCTTCGACCCCGAACGCTTCAGCCGGCTGCCCACGACCGCCTGGACGCTGCTGGTCTCCGGCATCGAGCACTACTGGCCCGAGGGCCCCGAGTGGCTGCGCCGCTTCGATTTTGTCCCGCACTGGCGGCGCGACGACCTGATGATCTCCTACGCGGCACGTGATGGCTCGGTCGGGCCGCACATTGACGCCTACGACGTCTTCCTGTTCCAGGCCCAGGGACGGCGGCGCTGGCAGATCCAGGAACCGCCACCGCAGTCCCCGATCTGCCTGCCCGCCCTGCCGCTGGCCATTCTCCGGCATTTCGAGGCAACCCGTGAATGGGTTCTGGAACCGGGGGACATGCTCTACCTGCCGCCCGGCATACCGCACCTCGGCATGTCCCTCGACGAGGAGTGCATGACCTGGTCGATCGGCTTTCGGGCACCCGCCTGGCGGGACCTTGTTGGTGGATTTCTAGAGGACCGGCTGGATTCCGTGGGTCCCGAGCGCGTCAGCGATCCCGGGCGCGAACCCTCGGTGCACCCCCACGAGCTCGATGCCAGTGACCTCGCCGCGCTGCGCGCCGGCCTGATCGAGCGCCTGCAGCTGCAGCCGACGGCACTGGACCGGTTCCTGGGAGAGTTTCTAAGCCGCGCGCAGCAGGACCATACCGGGGAGCAGGGGCCGGTGCGCGATGGGGGCGACCCGCCGGCGGAACTGGATTCCACGACGCGCTATCGACTCGATCCCGAACTCCGGCGTTACTGGATCCGGAACGACGCCGGTGTCGTGCTGTTCGTGGCCGGGCGATCCCTCGCGGCACCCGGTCTGTCTGCGGCCGCCGCGGAGTTTTTCTGCGCTGCAGAGACCCTTGTTCCGGAAGAATGGAGCACTGCCCTGCCCGAACTCGAACCCGTGCTTCGGGAGCTCCTCGAAAACGGCCTGATCGAGCCCCACGCATGAGCCCTGTAGCACGGGAGCCTCGTGCCACATTGCCTGTGGAAGCAGTGCTTCCACAGCGGAGGCGGAGGCGCATTCAACGAGGCGCCGCACATCCTTGACCGGACCGATACCGCCGGGGTATTTTTCCGCGGCTGAGGAGTCGGCCGCCCACGCTCCTTCCCGCCGGGCACTATCCATCCGCGGGCCTCTCTCCGGCGCACGGTTTTCGCACGAGCGGCGCATGAATTGCACCATACCGATGCACCACCGCCGATCACGAGGCCCTCGATCGCCACAACATGCATCGCGGAAATGGCACGATTGCTGCGTGATGACTAGGCTGACAGTCTGCGGGGTAGCGGGTGACCGCTCCGGGCCGTGCCCACGGTCATGGCTTCCGTGCGCCCGCATCCGCCAACGATCTGGCATCAACGAGGTCCTATGATGAGCATTCGCGCCCTACCCCCCGCGCAGGGGATGTACGACCCTGCACTCGAACGTGATTCCTGCGGCGTCGGGTTTGTCTGCCACATCAAGAACGAGAAGACCCACCGCATCGTGGCTCAGGGCCTCGAGCTGCTCGAACGCCTGCACCACCGCGGCGCGGTCGGTGCCGATCCGAAGGCGGGCGACGGGGCCGGCATCCTGGTGCAGATGCCCGACGAATTCCTGCGCGCGGTCGTGGACTTCGACCTGCCCCCGGCCGGGGAATACGGCGTCGGGATGGTCTTTCTGCCGCGCGACGACCAGCCGCGCGCAGAAATGGAGGCCGTGATCAACCGGCACATCGAGGACGGCGGCCAGACCGTCCTGGGATGGCGCGACGTACCGGTCGACAACAGCGACCTCGGAGAGACGGTGCGCCCGAGCGAGCCGGTCGTCCGGCAGGTGTTCATCGGCTGCGGTCCGCATTGCGCGGACCAGGACAGCTTTGAGCGGAAGCTCTTCGTGATCCGCAAGCGCATGGACAACGAGATCCGTGCGGCGGGTTACGAGACAACGGCCTATTACGTGAGCTCGATGTCCTCGCGCACCCTGAACTACAAGGGCATGCTGCTCGCCTATCAGGTCGGAAACTACTTCCTGGATCTGCGCGATGAACGCTTTGCCAGCGCGCTGGCCCTGGTGCATCAGCGCTTTTCCACCAATACCTTCCCGACCTGGGACCTCGCCCAGCCCTTCCGCATGATCTGTCACAACGGGGAGATCAACACGCTGCGCGGGAATGTCAACTGGATGGCGGCTCGCCGCCACACCATGCGTTCCGAGGTGCTCGGCGAAGACCTGGCGACCATCTGGCCGCTGATTCCCGAAGGTCAGTCCGACTCCGCCTGTTTTGACAACGCGCTGGAGCTGCTCCTGATGGGGGGCTACTCGCTCGCCCACTCGATGATGATCCTGATTCCGGAGGCCTGGGCGGGCAACCAGCTGATGGACGAGGACCGGCGCGCGTTCTACGAATACCACATGGCGCTGATGGAGCCGTGGGACGGGCCGGCCGCAATCGCGTTCACCGACGGTCGGCAGATTGGCGCGACCCTTGATCGCAACGGCCTGCGTCCCGCCCGCTACCTGGTCACCGACGACGACATGGTGATTCTGGCCTCGGAAATGGGCGTGCTCGACATCCCCGAAGAACGGATCGTCACCAAGTGGCGCCTGCAGCCCGGCAAGATGCTGCTGATCGACCTCGAAGAGGGACGGATCATCGACGACACGGAGATCAAGTCGACGCTCTCGCGGGCCAAGCCCTACGCGGATTGGCTGAAGAAGACCCAGATCCGGCTCGAGGAACTGCCGACCGGCGTAGGTCCGATGGCCCCGGACGATGCCACCCTGCTCGACCTGCAGCAGTCCTTCGGCTACACGCAGGAGGACCTGAAGTTCCTGCTGACCCCGATGGTCGTCACCGGGCAGGAGGCGGTCGGCTCGATGGGAGCCGACAACCCGCCATCCGTTCTTTCAAGCCGCCCGAAACACCTCTCGAGCTACTTCAAGCAGAACTTCGCTCAGGTGACGAACCCGGCGATCGATCCGATCCGCGAGGAACTGGTGATGTCGCTGGTCTGCATCATCGGGCCGCGCCCCAACCTGCTCGGTATCAACGAGGCCGGGACCCACTGGCGGCTGGAAACCCCGCAGCCGGTGCTGACCAACCAGGACCTCGAGCGGATCCGCCATATCGAGTACAACTCCGGCGGCGCCTTCCGCACGCGCACCCTGCACACCGTGTACCCGGCCGCCGAAGGCGCCGAGGGCATGAAGGAAGCGCTGGCACGCCTCTGCAGTCAGGCGGAAAAGGCCGTGCTGGACGGCTTCAACATCCTGATCCTGTCCGACCGCAACACCAACCAGGACTCGATCCCCATCCCGATGCTGCTGGCCACGTCGGCGGTGCATCACCACCTGATCCGCACCGGATTGCGCACCAGTTCGGGCATCGTGGTCGAAACCGGCGCCGCACTGGAAGTCCATCACTATGCGACGCTGTCCGGCTACGGCGCCGAGGCGATCAACCCCTACCTCGCCTTCGACACCATCCACTCGATGCTCCCGCGCTTCCCCGAACGCCTGAGCTTTGAGGAGGCGCAGCGGCGCTACATCAAGGCCGTGGGCAAGGGCTTGCTGAAGGTGATGTCGAAGATGGGCATCTCCACGCTGGAATCCTATTGCGGCGCGCAGATCTTCGACGCCGTCGGTCTGAACAATGCGTTCCTTGACGAGTACTTCACCGGCACCCAGACCCGTGTCGGCGGTATCGGCCTGCCGGAGGGTGCGAAGGAGGCGGTGCGCTGGCACGCGCTGGCCTTCGGTAACGAGCACCTTTACCGGCGGCAGCTCGACGTGGGCGGAGACTACGCCTTCCGGCTGCGCGGCGAGGACCACGTGTGGACACCGGAGACAATCTCCAAGCTCCAGCACGCAACGCGCGCCAACGACGCCAGGACCTACGCGGAGTACTCGCGCCTGATCGATGAGCAGAACGAGCGTCTGCTGACTTTCCGGGGCCTGATGGACCTTCGCTACGCCGAAAATCCGATCCCGATCGACGAGGTCGAACCGGCGTCGGAGATCGTGAAGCGCTTCGCAACCGGCGCGATGTCTTTCGGCGCGATCTCCCATGAGGCGCACTCGACGCTGGCCGTGGCGATGAACGCGATCGGCGGCAAGTCCAACACCGGCGAGGGTGGCGAGGAGGCCGAGCGCTTCCTGCCCCTGCCCGACGGATCGCCGAACCCGGCGCGTTCCGCGATCAAGCAGGTTGCCTCCGGCCGCTTTGGCGTCACCGCCGAGTACCTGGTGAATGCCGACGACATCCAGATCAAGATCGCGCAGGGGGCCAAGCCCGGCGAGGGCGGTCAGCTGCCGGGTCACAAGGTGAACGCGCAGATCGCCAGGGTGCGCCACTCGACGCCGGGCGTGGGCCTGATCTCGCCGCCCCCGCACCACGATATCTACTCGATCGAGGATCTGGCGCAGCTGATCCACGACCTCAAGAACGTGAATCCGCGCGCGCGGATCTCGGTGAAGCTGGTCTCCGAGATCGGCGTCGGCACCGTCGCCGCCGGTGTCTCGAAAGCCCACGCCGACCACGTGACCATCGCCGGCTACGACGGCGGCACGGGCGCCAGCCCGCTGACCTCGATCAAGCACGCGGGCAGCCCGTGGGAGATCGGCCTCGCCGAGACCCATCAGACGCTGGTGATGAATCGTCTGCGCGGCCGGATCGCGGTGCAGGTCGACGGCGGCATGCGCACTGGTCGGGACGTGGTCATCGGTGCCCTGCTCGGCGCCGACGAGTTCGGCTTCGCGACTGCGCCGCTGATCGTGGAAGGCTGCATCATGATGCGCAAGTGCCACCTGAACACCTGTCCGGTGGGCGTGGCGACGCAGGACCCGGAGCTGCGCAAACGCTTCACCGGCAAGCCGGAACACGTGATCAATTATTTCTTCTTCGTCGCCGAAGAGGTCCGCCGGTACATGGCGCAACTCGGCTTCCGGACCGTGAACGAGATGATCGGGCAGTCCGACCGCCTCGAGATGCGCAAGGCCATCGAACACTGGAAGGCTCACGGGCTCGACTTCTCGCGCATCCTGGAAAAGCCCAAGGTCACCCCCGAGGTTGCTCTCTACCAGCGCGAGGCACAGGACCATCATCTCGACGAGGCACTGGACCAGGAACTGATCCGGCAGGCCGCCCCGGCGCTCGAAAGGGGTGAGCCCGTCCGGATCGAAACCCCGGTCAAGAACTACCATCGGACCGTTGGCACGATGCTGTCCGGTCGCGTGGCCGAACGCTACGGCCACGCCGGGCTGCCCGACGACACCATCTACATCAAGGCCAAAGGCACTGGTGGCCAGTCCTGGGGTGCGTGGCTGGCCCGGGGCGTGACCGTGGAGCTCGAGGGCGACGCAAACGACTACGTCGGCAAGGGCCTTTCCGGCGGTCGCCTGATTATCTACCCCCCGGCCGATGCCGGGATTGCCCGGGCCGAGGAAAACATCATCGTCGGCAACACCGTGCTCTACGGAGCGATCAGCGGTGAGTGCTTCTTCCGGGGAGTGGCGGGCGAGCGCTTCTGCGTCCGCAACTCCGGGGCGATCGCTGTGGTCGAGGGTGTCGGCGATCACGGCTGCGAGTACATGACCGGCGGCGTGATGGTCTGCCTCGGCCCCACCGGACGGAACTTCGCCGCCGGCATGTCCGGAGGCGTCGCCTATGTCTTCGACGGCGACGGCAGCTTTGAGCGGCGCTGCAACATGGCGATGGTCGAACTGCAGCCGATCCCGGACGAGGACGATGCGCTCGAGGCGCTGGATCACCAGGGCGGCGACATGGAGACGCCGGGTCTGGTTGATCTGACCCGTGACATGACCCGCCACGACAAGCAGCGTCTGCGCACCCTGATCGAGCGGCACCTCCACTACACCAACTCCGATGTTGCCCGCACGATCCTCGCGGACTGGGAAAACCAGTTCTCGCGCTTCGTCAAGGTGATGCCGCTTGATTACCGCCGCGCGCTCGAGGAGATGCAGGCAAAGAGGAGCCGCCCACCCGTTCCGCACCGGGCTCCGAAGCCCGCGCAGCCCCTGAAGGAGACCGCAGCCCATGGGTAAGCCAACCGGATTCATGGAGATCGAACGCCGTGACCGGCGCTACGAGCCGGTCGCGGACCGGGTCGTCCACTACAGAGAGTTCGTGATCCCCCTGCCCGAATCGGAGGTCAGCGCACAGGGGGCCCGTTGCATGGACTGCGGTATCCCGTACTGTCACCAGGGCTGCCCGGTGGACAACCTGATCCCGGAGTGGAACGACCTGGTCTACCGGGGGGAATGGCAGGAAGCGATCGAGACCCTCCACCTGACCAACAACTTTCCCGAATTCACCGGTCGCATCTGCCCCGCCCCGTGCGAGGCGGCCTGCACGCTGAACATCGACGATTCGCCGGTGAGCATCAAGACCATCGAATGCGCAATCGTCGACCGGGCCTGGGACGAGAACTGGATCAAGCCGCAGGTCGCACAGCGGCGTACCGGCAAGAGCGTGGCGATCATCGGCTCCGGACCGGCCGGGCTCGCGTGCGCGCAGCAGCTTGCGCGCGCCGGACACCAGGTCGCCATTTTCGAGAAGGCCGACCGCATTGGCGGGCTGCTGCGCTACGGAATCCCGGATTTCAAGCTCGAGAAGACACTGATCGACCGGCGCATGGCGCAGATGCGGACGGAGGGTGTGGAGTTCCATACCAACTCGAACATCGGCGTCGACATCCCCATGTCCAGGCTGCGCGAAGAATACGACGCGGTGGTCCTTGCCGGCGGCGCGGAGTGGCCGCGCGATCTGCCGGTCCCCGGCCGGGAACTGAACGGGGTCCACTATGCGATGGATTTCCTTACGCGTAACAGCCGGCGTGTACAGGGACTGTTTGTCCCCGACACGGAATTCATCAATGCGAACGGCAAGCATGTCGTGGTCATCGGTGGCGGCGATACCGGATCCGACTGCATCGGCACCTCCAACCGCCACGGCGCCGCTTCCGTGACCCAGATCGAGATCCTGGACAAGCCGCCGGAGAAGGAGGACAAGGGCCTGACCTGGCCCGAGTGGCCAAATCGCCTCCGCACCTCCAGCTCTCAGGAGGAGGGCTGCGAGCGGATGTGGAACGTCGCGACCAAGGGCTTCGTCGACGACGGCAATGGCAACGTTCGCGCGCTGAAATACGTGCTGGTCCGCTGGGACCGTGACGAGCAGGGCCGCTGGCAGATGTCCGAGGTGCCGGGCAGCGAGGGTGAAATGCCCGCCGACCTGGTACTGCTCGCGATGGGTTTCGTGCATCCGGAACACGAGGGCATGATTGCGGAATTGCGGCAGGCGGAAGAACTCGAGCTGGATCCGCGCGGCAACGTGAAGGGCGCGACCGAAGGGCCCCGAGCCTACTACACCAATGTCGAAGGCTTGTTCGCCGCCGGCGACATGCGCCGCGGCCAGTCGCTGGTGGTCTGGGCGATTCGCGAGGGCCGGCAGTGCGCCCATTCCGTCGACGCCTTCCTGATGGGGCACTCCGACCTCCCCCGCTGACCCGGCAGGCGGCGAGTCCTCTCGCCGATTCCGTCGCCGGGGAAGATCGGCCCGAGTTTCCCCGCCGCGTCAGCTCGCCGCCTTCAGGCAGGGGCGCACGGCCCACTCGATCAGCTCGGGCCCCGCGTGTCGCTGGCGCCGGCCTTCGGTGAGGACCCGCCGCCAGTGGCGGGCTCCGGGTGCGCCGTGGAAAAGGCCCAGGACATGCCGGGTCAGGCGCGACAGCGGCACGTCCCGCGAGCAGAGCTCCTCGGCCAGTGCCACCAGATCCTCCACGATTTCCGGGTAGTCCCGGTCATCCCCGGCACCGAAATAAAGCCGGTCCACGCGACCGAGCGCGAATGGCCGATAGTATGCCGCGCGCCCCAGCATCACGCCGTCCACCCGCTGAAGATGCGCGAGCCCCGACTCGGGATCGGCGATACCGCCGTTGATCACAATCTGCAGATGGGGAAATTCCTCCTTCAGGCGATACACCCGTTGATAATCCAGCGGCGGCACCTCCCGGTTCGCCGCCGGACTCAACCCCTTCAGCCAGGCCTTGCGCGCATGCACGACGAAACGCCGGCAGCCGGCATCCGCGACGCGCGAGACGAAGCGATGCAGATCCGCCTCGGAGTCCTGTTCGTCGATCCCGATCCGGTGTTTCACCGTGACCGGTAGCGGCACCGCGTCGGCCATTGCCTCGACACATTCGGCTACAGTCTCCGGCGTCGCCATCAGGCAGGCGCCGAAGGCTCCGGATTGCACCCGCTCGGACGGGCATCCGACATTCAGATTGATCTCGTCGTATCCGAAATCAGCGCCGATGCGTGCGGCTTCGGCGAGCACCCGCGGATCCGAGCCCCCGAGCTGCAGCGCCACCGGATGCTCCTGGCTGTCGAACCCGAGCAAATGACGCCGATCGCCATGCACAACCGCGTTTGCATGCAGCATCTCGGTATACAGCAGTGCGCGCCGCGTCAGCAGCCGGTGAAAACGCCGACACCATCGATCCGTCCAGTCCATCAT
>PWRV01000047.1 GCA_003563455.1 Thioalkalivibrio sp. | reverse complement strand
CAACGGCCGGAATCTCCACCAAGCGGCGACCACTGGGGGCCACCCCCAATGATGTTCACGGTTTCCGGGTCGATCTCGGCGGCGATCTCCGGCATGCCGAAGCCGGGCACGATGTTGCCGCTGGAGCGGGTCCGCGCGGTGAACAGCAACGCCACCGGCTCGAGTGAGGCGTCCAGCAGCCGTGCCCACGCGTAGTCCGCAAAACCCGCCCCATCGGAAGTCACATAGTTGAACTGGAACTCGAGCAGCTCGCCGGCCTCTGCCGCGAACGGCGCCGAGCGCAGACGCGATCCGTTGGTGCCACCGACCCCGGGCAGGCCAAGCGATCGCAAGGGACTCCCCGTCGTTGCAACCCAGCCATACTGCTCACCCCCGGCCGGCGCCAGACTCACCACGCCGTCGGCGATACCGGTGCCGCAGGAACCCTCGCAGGTCCAGTCGTCCGGGATTCCCTTATCAAAGGTTTCCGCCTGCGCTGCCGCGCCCAGCAGCGCGGCCAGTACCGCCGAGACGGCCCATCCGCTACGCATCCCTTTCATTGGCCATCCTCCATGCCTTCGATCGTGAGCCTGATCCGGACGTCTGCATCCTCCAGCGGCAGGATCTGCGCCGGTTCCACGCTGTGTGAGCCCTGTATCCGGATGTTGGGTGCGACCTCGATGCGGCCCTCGTCGAGCGCGCCGACCGGTATATCGGAAAGGTTCACGACCTCAACCTTATGGGTCCCGGCGTGTTTGAAGCGGTAGTCGAATTCGGCCAGCTCGAAGCCGAGGGCAGCGACCGACGGCGCCAGGTCCAGGCGCACCTCCTGTTCGTGCACTGCTTCGCCGTCCGGATCGCGCAGCACCAGCGAGAAATCCAGCACGGAGGCCACGTTCGAGCCGTTGCGCACGAGTGCCGCGAGGGTTACCCCTGCCGTTTCGCCGCGCACCACTTCCCGCGGCTCGGGGACGATCTCCAGCGAAGCGACGTTCAGCGTTTCGGCGACGGTGATCGCGGTTTCCGCCTCGGCAAACAGTCTCGAACCATCATGGCTCCAAGCCTGGGTGCGCAAGCGATAGGTCCCCGGCTCGAGATCGCGCGTAAACCATCCGAACTCCCGCAGCACGGACTCGCCCGGCGCCAGCGGGAAGGCACCCGCGCGATCCGCATCCGGCAGCGGGATCAGGAAGTCCTCGCGAAAGCCACTGTCGACCCCCTCCACGGTGGCCGAAAGGATCACCCGTCGCTCATCGTCGGCGCCGTTTTCCAGACCCACGGTGAAACGGGCCTCCTCGAAGGCCCCGATGGTCTGGGCGTGGGCGATCACTCCGGCGATGCGAATCCCTTCCAGCCCCGTGCGCTCCAGCGCAAAGTCCAGGCGCACGCTTCCCGGTTGCTGCAGCGTCAACGCACGCACAGCACCCCGGTAACCCGTGGCGCTCACCCGCACCTCGAAGGACAACTCTTCGATGTGCGCGACTTCGTACGCGCCCTGACCATCGGTCTCGACCACCTGGCCCTGGACATGGACCCCGGCCCCTGCCAGGGGTTGTCCCGTGTAGGCGTCGACAACCTGCCCGCGCAGCGTCGTACCCGCGGAATCCTGTGGCTGCAGCGGCAGGGCACCGAGGTCCACCCGCGCACCGGGCGTTGCCAGCAGACTCGTGAGCGCCGTTCGGTAGGAAGCATGCACCACCTCGAGCCGGATCTCCCCTGCCGCCAGGCCGGACAGAACGAAGAGGCCCCCGGCATCCGAGACCGTGCTCGCATCCGTATCCGGCACGCGGACCGCAGCGCCGGAGATCGTTTGCAGGGTGTTCGCGTCCAGCAGGCGCCCGGTCACTTCCACCGGCGCCTCAGGCTCATTTGCGGAATCCTGTCCGAGCGCGGGCGAGAACACCACGCGCTCCCCGGGGTCGACGACGGCCACCGCCCGGACCTCCTGATATCCGGATGCAGTGACCGACAGCTGAATTTCGCCAACCGGCACCGGCAGCACGTAGGCGCCGTCGGCCGCGGCCGTTACCCCGGGATCGGTGCCACCGATCACCGCGATCTCGGCTGCGAGGCCTTTGCCGGTCTCCGCATCCGTGACTACGCCGGTGATCAGCGCGGTATCCGGCTCAAGCGAGATATTCACCAAGCCCATGTCGAGGAGGGCACCGGGCGTCAGTTCGACTTGCTGCGCCCGGGTCTGGAAACCCGTCGCGGCGAATTGCAAGGTGTATTCGCCCGGATGCAGCTCGCTCAGAAGGAACCGCCCATCGGAGCCGGATTCGGTGACCCCGCCGTCCTCGACGCCGACCGGGGTAATCGATGCACCCGCGACCGGAGCCCCCTGCAGGGCATCGACCACCCGTCCGCCGACCGCGGCCATCTGAGAATCGGCCAGCGAACCGGCGGACTCTGCCGTCTGCAATGCCCGCAGCGCGAGCGCCGTGGCGTAGACGCTTCCGTTCCAGGAGCCGTCCATCGACTGGCTGGCCCGCAGTGAATCCAGAGGACTCTGGTAGCGGGTCGGGTCCAGGGTCGAGGGGATCAGCGCGAGCAGCGCGTGCGTCTCTGGCCACGACACGTCGGGGCCGCTGCCTTCCAGCTCCGACCAGAGGAAGTCGGTTGCTGCACCCAGCGGTCCCGACAGACCGTACTCGAATTGGTAGCGTTGCAGCACCGCCGCCATGCGGGCGGTCAGGTACAGGGAAACGGGACTCGCCGGATTGGGCGAAATGCCACCCTGATCGTCCTGATGAGCTAGAAGGAACGCGATCGCCGGCTGCAGCACATGGCCGTCGTGCAGCCCGGCGCCCTCGAGGGCATCCAGCGCATCCACCGTATCGAGGACACTGCTCTGGTCGCCCGGTTCGGCAGCGAAGCCCCCGTCCGGATTCTGCCGCAGCAGCAGTTCGGCGACGAGGTCTTCCCGCGGATCATCCGCAAGCCCGGCCGCGAACAGCCTGCGTGGCAGCCAGGGGATTCCGGACCATGGTTGAGAATCGATGAACGCGAGGGCATTCGCCCATTCCGGCGACCCGACGTAACCGGAGTACAGCGCCCGGGCCGCTTCGAAGGTCGCGTGGTGAGGTGTGGTTTCGTCGGCGTCGGTGGCGATCCGACCGTCCTGCTGCTGCCTCTCAAAGAGCCAGTCAGTGGCGCCGGTACCCTCCTCGGCGGAGGCCGCGAAGCCGAGCGTGGCGAGGCAGGCCGCCATCGCCAGTAGGAAAAGCCGTTGGCACATCCCGTGCCGGTTTCCAAACGGAGCATCCATGCCCGAATCCCTTGCTGTCGTCCCGAGTTTTAATTTCTAGCACAGGGCGAAACCGTCCGGCAAGCCCGGTGCCGGTCACGTTCAGCCCGCCCGATCGGGGAGGCGCATCCGAAGGGTCGCGAGCAAGGCGGCGAGGAAGAGCAGCAGACAGAACAGGATGGCATTCGCCAGTCCCAGCCAGAGCTGCAGCAGACCAATACCCATCAGGCCGAAGATTGCTGCGCCCTTGGTGGCCAGTCCCCAGAAGCCGAACCAGCGGCCGGCCTCGCTTCCGGGCACCATCAGCGCCACCAGCACGCGTCCGGCCGACTGCGCCGAGCCGAGGCAGAGCCCCGCCATGGCCCCGACCACCAGAAAGACCTGCTGCGGTTCAACCGGGCGGTTCAGCAAACCGGTCAGTTGCTCCGACAGCCAGGGCGTCAGAAAGAGGCCGAGCACAGCGAGTGCCCAGCACACAAGGGTAAAACGGAAGATGCGCATTGGCCCCAGGTGGTCCTGCAACCAGCCGAAACCCAGCGCACCGATCGCGGCCGTAACCTGCGTCACGATAAACATCGCGACCCGGGTCGACTCGTCCCAGCGAATGATCTGCGAACCGTAGATGAAGGTGAACGAGATCACGATGTAGATCCCGGCCATCGTGAAGAACACAGAGAGGAACAGGTCCCGCAGACCCGGACGGTCCCGAAGTGTCAGGAGGCTTCGGCCAACGCGGCGGAACCCCATGCTCAGCTGGAGGTGGCGCTTCACCGGGCGTCGCGGCCCCCGTTCGCGAAGAAAGACGAAGGTGGGAATCGCGGCCAGCAGGAAAAACGCCGCGGCCAGGGGCCCGACCCACCGGATCCGTTCGAAATTGTCCGCCGAGACGTCTCCGAGCAGCGCAAGCGCGAAAGCCGTCGCGACAAGCCCGCCGACGTAGCCTAGCGCCCATCCGAGCCCCGAGATCCAGCCCAGGCGTTCCGGAGGGCCTAGGTCGGGCAGAAAACTCGCGATGAAGGACTCGCCGATCGCGTATCCGAAATTGGAGATCACGATCAGCACCATCCCGAGCACGATCAGGCCCGGCTCGACGAGGTAAAGCGCCGCTGTGGTCACCACCGTCAACAGCCATGAGGCGAGGAGAAAGCGCTTGCGGGAACGGGTCGCGTCCATGATCGAACCTGCCACCGGGGCGGCGACCAGCACCATCAGATAGCTGAGCGCAAGCGCGACGCTCCACAGCAGATTGCCGAGGCGATAATCCGGGGCGTCGCCGACGATGACCCGCGTAAAGAGGTCGCCGAAGATGACGGTGATGATCAGGAGCGTATAGGCCTGGTTGGCGAAGTCGAACATCGCCCAGCCGAAAACCTCGCGCTTGCGTACCTGCTTGACGGCGGTAATGGCTCGCTCCCGCTGCTGGTCACTCGGCCCGCCCGCTCTCCCGTCGGGGGCAGCGGAGTTTCGCGGCCCATGTTAGCGTGAAAGTCTCGCACTCTCTCCACTCCCGCTTGCGGGGGCAGTCCGGACGTTTCGACCAAGCCATCGTGACGCCGATCCTCGAATTCGAGAACTTCTATCCGGCCGAGGGCTACCATCAGGGCTATTACCGGGAGAACCCGGTACGCCACAGCTTCTATCGCTGGCGCAGCGGTCGCGACAATCGACTCGAAGAAATCTGGGGCGACGAAGCCGGCGGCTGACGGACCTTTGCGGGCGATACCTCGCAGGGTGGGCACATCGATCCGCCGGCCGTGAGGCAGTCCGGCGAACCTGCAGCAACATGGCATCGCTGTTCCGCTACGAGCGGGGCCCACGCCGTTGTTTGAAATCGTGCACTTTTCTGTCTTGACACGGGGGTGCACCCCAAGCTCTCATCCCGCATCTCGCACCGAAAGGGCTGGTTGAGTCCGGTCTCACATTCCGGCGCGTCACAAGGTGCCCAGAGAACAGCAGTAAAAACGTAAATGGAGCGAGATTTCACGGCCCATCAAACGGGGTCACCCGAATAAGAGTGAAAACAGGCGGTGGGTACGTCTCCCATTTCCGCATGGCATACCAGGAAACGCTGTGTTGCGAGACCCGCCCCCCGCCGCAAACTGCCGTTCGGATCGCACCATGATGACCCGGTCCACGGCCCAGAGTCGCCTCAGGAGGAACAGAATGAGCTTCGGAAACATTATCGGGCAAATGCTGGGAGAAGGCCTTGCGGGCCAGTCGAACACCCAGGCGCGTGTTGGCGAGAGTGCGCAGAACATCGCGCAGGGCGGTGCCGGCATGGAGCAGATCTTCGGCTCGCTGCAATCGATGATGGGTGGCGGCGCACCTGCGGCTGGTGCTGCCCCGGCGGGCGGCGGACTGGGCGGCCTGGCCGCGGCGGCCAAAAGCATGCTTGGCTCGCCGCAGGTCGGGGGCATGTCCGGTGCCCAGCTCGGCGGCCTTGGTGCCCTGGCTGGAGCCTTGCTCGGCGGCCGGGGCGGTGCAGCGAAAGGTGCCGCTGGCGGCGGCGCGATGGCCCTGCTCGGCACTCTCGCACTGAGCGCACTGCAGAATTCCCGTAGTGGCGGCTCCAACGCACCCGCTGTCGGGATGGCCGCCGTCGCCCCCTCCCAGCAGGAAGTCGCTTCCGTTACCTCCGAGCAGAGCGAGCGTCTGGCCCTGCGCGCGATGATCGCGGCCGCGAAGGCGGATGGTCAGGTGGACCAGATCGAAATGAACCGGATCCTTGGCCAGCTGAACCCAGACGAGATGAATGAAAGCGAGCGGCGGTTCGTGCTCGATGAAATCCAGAAGCCGCTGGATGTCTCCGACATCGCCCGTGAAGTACAGACCCCCGCACAGGCTGCAGAGGTCTACGCGGCCTCTCTGCTCGCAATCGACATCGACAGCGACCGCGAGCGCGAGTACCTTCGCAGTCTGGCCACTGCCCTGCGGCTGGACTCCGGGGTGGTCGCCTTCCTGCACCAGACCACGGGCGCGCCGACGGTCTGACGGTCGATGGGAGAATATCAGACCTGACCTCGTTCCCCGGTCGCCCCGGCCGGCCATAGCGTTACTCTGGGCGGCGGGGGGGCTGCAGTCCGCAGCGGGTCAAACACACAGCCTTCCTGCCCGGCTCCGGGCGCTCAGGGCCGTTCGAGAAGCTCTTCCCGCAACGTCTCGAAGGCCGGGCTCGGCACGCTCTACCGCGTGTCCGAGGCTCGGACGCGGCCGATGCACGTTGAACGTCAGCCGAAACCCTGGACGCGGAGGAGAAATGTCACGTGTCGCCCCGCAGGAACTCGCGCGTCGGGGTCGTGAGGCGCGCAAGCTGGTGGGCCGCCGTTCGCACGCCACCTGCCCGCCGGTCAAGCGTCGCGCCGATGCGCTGGCGATACTGACCGCGCAGGGAATGACCCGGGTGCCGGAACTGCTCGCACTGCGCTACGCTCGCATGTCGGCCTCCCCCTTCGCCTTTCTCAGAGGCTCTGCGGCCGTGATGGCGGCCGACCTCGCGGCCACTCCGACGACTTCGCTCACTGCACAGCTGTGTGGGGACGCGCACCTGCTCAACATCGAAACCTTCGCGACCCCGGAGCGCCGGCTGGTATTCGATATCAACGACTTCGACGAAACGATACGCGGGCCTTTCGAGTGGGACCTGAAACGCATGGCCACGTCGCTGGTGGTGGCGGCCCGTGAACGCGGTTTTGGCACCGGGGTAGCCGACGATGCCGTGTACGCCTGCCTTGCGCGCTATCGGCGCATCCTCCGGGAGCACCGCGATGCCGACGTCCTGGACATGTGGTACGCGAGCGTTGGCGAACGCGAGGTGCTGTCCGTGCTCGGCGAGCAGGAGAATGAGGGGGAAGCCGAAGCCGACCTGGTCGCCACCACGGGAAAGGTCTTCGCGAAGGCACGCCGGCGCAACAGCAAGCACGCCGCGCAACGGCTGACCGAAACCGTCGACGGGCGACTGCGCATGCGCGAGGACCCGCCCGTGCTTTCCCGTGAGGCACTCCCCAGGGATCGGCATGCATTCGCCACCCGTTTCTTCGAAGGGTATGTCGCCAGGATTCCGGTACATCTCCGCGGACTCCTGGAGCGCTTCGAAGTGGTAGACGCCGCCCGCCGCGTGGTCGGCGTCGGCAGCGTCGGCACCCGCTGCTATGTAATCCTGCTGCACGGACGGGACGACGACGACCCCCTGGTCCTGCAAGTGAAGGAGGCCGGCCCGTCGGTGCTGGAGCCCTATGTGGCGACGCCCCCGCCCCGGCCTCACGGCCGCCGCGTGGTGCAGGGGCAGCGCACCATGCAGACCGTCAGCGACATCTTCCTCGGGTCCCTGAGAGCGGTCGGACCCGATGGCGTGGAGCGGGATTTCTACGTGCGCCAGTTCCGCGACATGAAGGGCAGCATCGATCTCGAGGATCTCGACGCCATGGGCCTGGTCGCTTACGCGAAGCTTTGTGGGCACCTGCTGGCCGATGCCCACGCCCGCGGCGGCCGGCCCGCGGAGCTGGCCGGCTATCTCGGCAAGAGCGATGGTTTCATCGAGGCCATGACCCACTTCGCGCAGGCCTACGCCGACGTGACCGAGCAGGACCACGAGCAGCTGCTTGTCGCAGTCCGTACAGGACAGTTACCCGGCGCGCCGGAGGAGTGAGTGCCGCCCGCGGGATCGCATCGAACCCCCCGATATGCAAAGACAATTACTTTGGGCGGTTGCCCGTAGCCAGGATGGTGGGCCCGTGCCTGGCCACCACACGCGACAATGAGGGAATTGCAGGACGGAACGGGGCGACGTCTACCGCGTTCGGCGTGTCAGCCTGTGGAGTTCTCCATCGGCGTCCAGGTAGCAGTCGTAGGTAGCGATCTGCTCTTCGCCATCCTGCCCCAGCATGGCGAAGCGAATCCCAATCACGCTGGGACCATCTGGCGTCTGGTTCAGCGATCCACCTTCCTGCAGGCGCGCGTAGCTGCCGGCTGGTATGTCTTCCAGCACGGCATCGCGGCAACTGGCCTTGGTTTGCCACTGTGCCGGCTGGAACATCCGCTCCAGCCAGTCGGCGAAAGCAGGAACCTCCTGGCTCGCTATAAAGGTGGCAAAGCCCCCGAAGATCAGAATCGGAATCAGCGGCTTGAGGTTTTTGGGTCGCCGGCTATCGGACACGTCTGTGTGCGGCGTTCGTGCCTCACCCCTGGGGTTCGCCGAGGGCGAACGCCGCTCATCCCGAGTGTCTCGATCACCAGGCACTTTGATCACAACGGTCCGAGGTCGCCCATGGGGTATTGATATCACTTCGGCGCCGGATCGACAAGAAGGCACCGCTTGCAGGCGCAAGACCTGCTCAGCCGGGAGACCAGCCAAGAGGCACTCGAGACGGCACCTCTGGAACGGGCGGCACGACGCCAAGGAAATCCGGGACAAGCGCTACCTGGCAGTGCGCAGGTCGGACCCGTGAGGGGAGTAAAGTGGCACGCCCGCTGTGCAGGGATGCACAATCGCGGAGACAGGCCCGAACCTGAGTATCGCTCCTCTCGTGGCGGCCCGCGTGATCTGGAGGGAGCGCAGCCGCAGGAGAGGCCAGCCTCTGGCCGATCGCTTTCCGGCGCCCGATCGGCAAGAGGGCTCGCCGCCTGCACGCAAGCAGCTTTCGCGGCGCTTGCGTGATCATCGGAAGGCCGAATGGTGGCCTTGCGGGTGCTTATGGAAAGCTTTCCATAAGGGTCGCAACCCGACAGCCGGCACTCGGAACTGCCCGCGCTACGGACGACGGATGGCGACTGGAGAAGTGCAGTCGTGGGAACGCGAGAACCCCGGTCTATCGCCTGAGGATCACGCGATCACTCTCACCAGGGCCGCTTGAAGGGAAGTGGCTCCTGCGCCACCGGAACCGCGT
>PWRV01000208.1 GCA_003563455.1 Thioalkalivibrio sp. | reverse complement strand
CCCGAGATGGCCTTGCGCATCGAACGCTGGCTGGGTGTGGAACGTGGGGGACGCGCCGAAGTCTGGGCGGGAATGCAGCTCGACTACGATCTCTGGCGTGCGCGCCACGGCAAGGCCGCCTCGCGGCAAAAGGGGCAGGTGCGTCTCACTGGATCAGTCACCTGATCTCACCCGACGACATCCTGGCGAACGAGGCCGCAGTCCTCGGTTGCATCAGACAGATGGTCGCCCAAGCACAGACAGCCCCTTATTGGGCGCATTCGATCCCTCACATCCTTCAGCCCCGGGACGCAGCCATGAGGTGCCCGTCAGGTAGCGAGACGGCATCGTGTTGCCGTCCGCGGGTTGTCTCATCCCGGCTGGGAGGCGTCGAGGCCATTGCGCAGCCAGACGGCTGACCTCTTGCGCAAGCCCTGAGCCCCTGCCCGAGAGCACGCTCGCGCAGCAGTTCTGCGAAGGGTCGGCCGCCGACTTCCTCAAGCAGGTAGCCGAGCAGCTGGTAGCCGACGTTCGAGTAATGGAAACGCTCGCCGGGTGGCGTTCTCGTTGGCAGGTCACTGGCGGCGAGCACGCGGTAGGGGGAACTCTGGATGTCGTCGCGGTCGGTGGGCAGTCCTGATGTGTGGCTGAGCAGGTGCTGCACGGTGATACCCGACAGCGACGAGGGCGGGTCGAGCCAGGGCAGGTACTCCCCGATGGGGCTGTCGATGTCGATGCGTTTCTCGCCGGAGAACTGCAGCGCGAGAAGTGCCGTGAAGGCCTTGGAGATCGACCCGATCGGTAAGAGCGTCTGCGCAGTGACCGGCTCGCCGCGCTCCAGGTTCGAGTAGCCGTAATGGAACGCGTGAACCAGCCCTCCGGTGTCGGTCAGTGCCAGCGTCAGGCCCGGCGTCCCCAACGCTTCCATGTGGCGGATGATGAACTCATGGATTAACTCGGCGGCCGGGGGCGGCAGTCCCGCGGGAGGTCGGTTTCCGCTATCGGCCGATGCCGGTTGCGGACTCAGCAGGGTGACGGACAGCAAGATCATCGCCGATACGGCCGCGAGTCGGGCCAGGTGGTACATGGTCAGCCTCCGATGCGCGTCCCGGCTCTTCGGGCAGGTTGGACGCCATTGTGCTGGAGCCTGCGAATCGCGTCACTGTAAACGCCGGGAGCAGGGTAGGGCGAAGCACGTGCCGTTATCATGATCCCCTCTATCGTCGCGGAGGTGTCCGCTGCGGCTTGACCAGAACATACCCAGGTGGACCTGGAAGCGGAGGCGACGGGGGCATGCTGAAAGGCGAATCGTCAGCCGATGTCCCGACAGACCCCACGTACCTTTAGATTCCGGGCATCGTTACAAGCGAGAAAGCGACTCTCGTTGCAATGCTCTATCCATGCGCCCGGGAGCAACCAGACAAACGGTGTCGAGCGGGAGCATCTGCGATGCGGAGCGGGTCCCGGGAGTCAGTCGAGGCTGCGCCATTTCCGAACGGTCTCCAGCAGCGGAGCGATTGCGGGCGGCGCGCCTTCGGCGAGGGGCATTTCGACCAGCAGCCCGCGATGCGTTGCCGGGAACAGCAGCGGCTCCGGCGCGGCGTCAAAATGCAGGGACGAGACCGGGACCACGCCGTCACCGATCCCTTCACCTGTTTCAGCCCACCAGGCCTTGACCCGCGCGCGCAGGTCAGCGACGGCCAACTCCTCGCCGAGGCGATCCAGCGCACCCAGCATTTCCGGCGTCGGTTCGCCGAGTTGCCCGCCGATGATCTTTACCCGAACGGAGTCGGGCCAGCTGCGCTCATTCAGTTCGGTCAGAAACCGGCTGTCGGGGCGCAAGTCGATCTTGGCCGCCCCGGTGCCCTGACGCAAACCGGCCAGCGGCGACAGCCGGCCCTCGGGGATCTGGGCCACCCACTCGCGCAATTCCAGCCAGGAACGCAGGCGCGCCCATTCCGAACCCTGATTGGGGGTGGCAATCAGGATGACGCCCAGGACCTCCGGGCCTTCCACCCCGGGTACGGAATCGACCGGATGTCGCCAACGGGTTACGAAGTCGCGGATCACCAGGCCACCCATACTGTGCCCGACCAGAATCCCCGGGTGGTCGTCAGGCAGCGCGGACCAGGATTCGGCCAGCAGATCGGCGCTGTGATCAATCGCCTGGTCGTTGGGGTACTGGAACTCCCAGGGTTCCAGGCCGGCTTCGGCCATCGCTGCGAGGGTCTGGTCCCAGATGCCGCCGGGTTCGTCGAGGCCGTGAATCAGCACCACATCGGGCGCCTCGCGCTCACCATCCGCTGCTGGAGGTTGAAAACCGAAGAGATCCGGGGGGGACATCGCTTCGGGAAACCACTCTTCGAGTTGCTCCTGCGCGGCAATCCGCAGCTCGCGCTCGTGCTCGGGATGGGTTTCTGTCCAGAAGATCCATCCACCGAACAGCATGACGCCGAGCACGCCGGCCAGCAGGATCGGCTTCAACAGGAGAAAACGCATCGGAGTACCCGTGACCAGTTCCGGACCATACCCTTCTTGTGACCTCGCAGGTGCGGCCAATATCCAGCACAAGAGCCTACGCCACAAGCGGCGGCTGCTCACGCCCCTGGTTGCGCGTGCCGTTTGATTCGGCACTCGGGCGGAGGCACCAGAAGCCGCAGAATCGGGCAACGTTACCGCCAATGGCCGAACATCGGTGGGTTCTGGCTTGCGAATGATGAAGGCATCCAGCCTATAATGGCCGCATATAAGAAATTGTCGATACACGAGGAAGCATCCGATGCCGACATATGACTACCGCTGTGACAGCAATGGGCGCGTTCTGGAGGTCAACCACCGCATGAGCGAGAACCTTTCCACGTGGGGGGAGCTGTGCGCCCGCGCCGGGATCGCCGTTGGCGAGACCCCTGCGGACGCACCGGTTCAGCGCTTGGCTACCGGTGGCAATATCATTTCCAGCACGAGCCGGAGCAGTGACGCGGCCCCCGCCGCCGCATGCGGCACCGGGGCCTGTTCTCCCGGTGGGTTCTGCGGTTTGGGCTAGTGGGCCACGCGGAAAGTTCGGTAACAGATCGCTTCGCCAGAAGCGCCGGCGCTGCGTTGGGCAAGTTTGAAATAGGATGGCTATTCCGGCACTTGCCCGCCTTGCTCCGGCACTTCCGTGTGCCGCAGGGAAACGCCGATAAATCAGCGTTTCCCTAGTGGTTCGACCACGGCCGCGTTGAACGAGGGTTGGCTGAACGCGGGTGGGTGTGTCTGCGGGTTGGCGGGGGCCCGAACAGGATTCCCGCCATCCCTGACGGAATCGTCTTCAGGACAGCCAACGTGCCTCACGGAGCAACCCCGAGATGAGACGTCCGATCCTTGCCTGCATCCTTCTGCTGGTCGCGGCACCGGCGGCTGCGACCGAACTGCGGGTTGCCGTTGCTGCCAACTTCATCACGACGCTGGAACGGCTTGCGGAGGCCTACGCGCCGGAGAATGGTGTCCGTTTCGCGATCAGTAGCGGTTCATCGGGAAAACACTTCGCCCAGATCCGTCAGGGGGCCCCCTTCGATCTCCTCTTCTCCGCGGATGATCAGCGGACAGCGGATCTGGTCGCGAGTGGCCATGCCGTCGCTGACAGCCGCTTTGTCTATGCCGAAGGGATACTGGCGCTGTGGAGTCCGGATCCCGGCGTCGTCCCGGAAGACGCCGTCGCCTTCCTGAAAAGCGGCGACTATCGTCGTATCGCGATCGCGAATCCACGAGTGGCTCCCTATGGTGCCGCGGCCGAGGCGGTGTTGAATGCGCACGGAGTGGACCTGAGACCCGGCCAGGTGGTGACGGGGCAAAGCGTGGGTCAGGCCTTCAGTTTCGTCGCTACGGGTAACGCAGAGGTTGGGTTGGTGGCCCTCTCCCAGGTCATCACCCACGAGCGCCAGAAGGATGCAGCCGGATCGCGCTGGATCCCGGAATCCGACAGCTATCCGCCGATCATGCAGGAGGCGGTCCTGCTCGCCGCCGCGCGAAACCCGGACGCCGCGAGCGCGTTTCTCGATTGGGTCCGAACCAGTGAGACGGCGCAGGCGATGATCGAAGCGGACGGCTATCGCCTGTGATCTTTGCCCGGAACCGCCTCCGGTAGGCCTCCGCGGACATGCTGCATCAGTGGATCAGCCCGCAGGACATGGCCGCCCTGTGGCTCACGCTGAAACTGGCCGCAGTGACGACAGTGGTCCTGCTGATCCTGGGAACACCGCTCGCCCTCTGGCTGGCGCGTACGCAGTCGCGCTTCAAGCTTGCGGTGGAGTCGATCGTGGCCCTTCCCCTGGTCCTGCCGCCCACGGTCATCGGCTTCTACATCCTGATCCTGCTGGGCTCGCAGGGGCCGATCCAGGCGCTGGGTGGCCCCTCGCTGGCCTTCACGTTCACGGGCCTGGTGATCGGTTCGGTGGTCTACTCGCTGCCGTTCGTGGTGCAACCCTTGCAGAATGCCTTTGCCGGCATCGGCACCGGAGCGCTCGAGGCCGCAGCCTGCCTGCGAGCGGGTCCCTGGGATCGCTTCTTCACGGTGGTGATCCCGCTATCGCGACGCGGGTTCCTCACGGCGATCACGCTGGGTTTCGCGCACACGGTTGGAGAATTCGGCGTCGTGCTGATGATCGGGGGGAATATTCCCAGCGAGACCCAGGTTGTGTCCATCGCGATCTACGATCATGTGGAAGCGGTGGACTATGCATCCGCCCATGTGCTTTCGGGGTTGCTGCTCGCGCTCTCGTTCCTGATGCTGTTCACACTCTATGCGATCAACGGACGCATCAAGATGGTGCTGCCGTGAGGCCGGGTACGCGTTGACGATCGAAATCCGCCTTGACCTCGAGCGCCCGGGCTTTCACCTGACGGTTGATACCGAGGTCCCGGGGCGCGGCGTGACAGCGCTGTTCGGACGTTCCGGTTGCGGCAAGACAACGTTGCTGCGCTGCGTGGCGGGACTTGAACGCTCCGCCCTCGGCCGCCTGGTGATCAACGGAGAGACGTGGCAGGACAGACTGCGATTCGTTCCATCACATCAGCGGTCGGTAGGTTACGTGTTTCAGGAGGGCCAGCTGTTTTCGCACCTGTCCGTGCAGGGTAACCTGCTGTACGGCTACCGGCGGATCCCGGTGCCGGAACGTTCGGTGCAGCCCGAGGACGTTGTCAGACTGCTGGGCCTGGAAAGTCTGCTGCCGCGGCGGGTGACCGAGATTTCGGGCGGTCAACGCCAGCGGGTGGCGATGGGACGCGCGTTGTTGACCAGTCCGCGCGTCCTGCTGATGGACGAGCCTCTCGCCGCGCTGGACGCAATGAGCAAGGCCGAGATCCTCCCCTACCTTGAACGCCTGCACGACGAACTCTCGATTCCCGTCCTCTATGTAAGCCACGCGATCGACGAGGTCATCCGGATGGCGGATCACATGCTGCTCATGGAAGACGGGGCCGTGCGTGCCGAGGGCGCGTTGCACGATTTGATCACTCGAGGGGACCTGCCGCTCGCGCACGCGGAGGGCGCGGCGGCCGTGATCGAGGCACGCGTGAGCGGCCATGACGACCGGCATCACCTGACCGAGCTGGAATTCCAAGGGGCCAGGCTCCTGGTCTCGCGCGACCATCTTCTGCAGTCCGCGCGGGTGCGGGTGCGCATCATGGCGCGCGATGTTGCGATCAACCTGACTCGGCCCCGGGATTCGAGTGTCCTGAACTGCGTTCCCGCGCGCGTCGTGGACGTGTCGGACGACCCTCATCCCGGGCATGTGCTCGTCCGCCTTGCGGTCGGGGATGCGACACTGCTGTCGCGCATCACGAGACGCTCCCTCGAACAGCTTGTGTTGCAGCCGGGGACCGAGGTGTATGCGCTGGTGAAGAGCGTCGCGATTACCTGATCCCTGCCTCGTTCCCGGAAGTGACGCAGTTGCGGGCCGACCAGAACTGCCCGCACCCTGCGCGGAACGGCGCACGTTCGTGTTTTACCCCGATACCGGAGCCCCCATGCGCCGGGTCGGTGCGTCACTGAGCCGGGCACAACGCCTCGCCGGGTTTCCGCTGCGGAAGGCGGGATTATGTCGGTACGATGCTCGGCCATCGCATTCTGGGGGTCATGAAATCCCTGATCAATTCCTATTGTGCGGTGGTGGTGGGGGCCAACGGTGGCCTGGGGCGGGCCTTCGTCGAACGGCTGCGCGCGGATCCTTACTGTGCGCAAGTGGCGGCCCTGGCGCGTGCCGGAGATCCCGTACAAGGGGATCCCGGCCTTGAACTCAGCGACGAGGAGAGCATCCGGCGCGCGACGGCCTGGCTTCGGGACCAGTCAACAGAATGGGATCTGATTGTCGATGCCACCGGGGTTCTGACCCTCGATGGCCATGGGCCGGAGAAGCGCCTGCGCGAC
Source organism: Thioalkalivibrio sp. (assembly GCA_003563455.1). Classification (GTDB taxonomy): domain Bacteria; phylum Pseudomonadota; class Gammaproteobacteria; order Ectothiorhodospirales; family Ectothiorhodospiraceae; genus Thioalkalivibrio. Next base: position 2,732 of record PWRV01000208.1, on the reverse strand, counting down.
ATCGATCCCGCGATCATGGCGCGGGCCTTTGCGATCAACGCCATTGGCCCGGCGCTGCTGTTCAAACACCTGACGCCGCTGTTGCCCCGCAGGCGTCGAAGTGTCTTCGCGACGCTCTCGGCGCGGGTTGGATCCATCGCGGACAATCACCTCGGTGGCTGGGTGAGCTATCGCGCCTCCAAGGCTGCCCTCAACCAGGTCATGCGCACCACGGCCCTGGAACTGCGCTCCAGTCACCGGCACGCCGTCGTCGTGGCCCTGCAGCCGGGTACCGTGGCCACTCGACTTTCCGCGCCCTACCGCAACCGTGCGCCGGTAGTGTTGACCCCCGGGGAGTCGGCGCGTCGTCTGCTCGACGTCCTTGATACCCTGGAACCTGCCCATTCCGGTGAGTTCTTCGACTTCGAGGGGCAAAGGCTGCCGTTTTGAAGTTCGGGCGGGGCCGGAGATGAAAGCCTGGCCCGACGCCTCACCCCGTCCCCCCCGAACGTTACTCCCGGCATCCTGCCCGCCGCATTTCGGGTCCGCCTGCGGCGGTTCAAAATCCGGGGCCGGGGGTGAGGGCCGGGCCCAGCGTTGAGCCCCCACCCCAACCCTCCCACGCAGGCGGGGGAGGGGGAGGGAGCTTTCATGGGCCCGGGTGGCGCAGAGGGCCATGGGAGTTAGCGTGGACCTGTCCGAAAAAAGGTCTTGATGCTTGTTACACTCGGGCGGGATAGGCTGGTCCGGGTGCTGGACGACCGGATCGATGGCACGACGGGTGCTGCCGGCGCGGCTACCGCGCCGCTCCGGGCGGTCAAGCATCCCAAACTTTTTCTGCCAAGCAATCGGAGGTTGTCTGTGATGGATTATGTACCGAAAAACGCGGAAGAACTGCGCGCCACTGTCGCGTCGATGATGGAACCCGGCAAGGGCGTAGTAGCGCTGGATGAAAGCAACGCCACCTGCACGAAGCGGTTCGAGGATGTCGGCGCCGTCTCCAACGAGGAGACCCGCCGTCAGTATCGCCAGCTTTTGATCACCGCGCCGGAAGCGGAAAAATACATCAGCGGCGCGATTCTGTTCGACGAAACCATCCGCCAGTCCACCGACGACGGCACAGCCTTGGTCAAGGTGCTGAAGGACCGCGGCCAGATCCCTGGCATCAAGGTGGATACGGGTGCCAAGGACTATCCGGGGGGGCGTGGCGAGAAGATGACGTAGGGCCTGGACGGCCTGCGCGAGCGCCTGGCCGAGTATTACGAAATCGGTGCCCGTTTCGCCAAGTGGCGCGCGGTGATCACTATCGGCAGTGACATCCCGACAATCGGCTGCATCAAGGCCAATGCCCATGCGCTGGCCCGGTATGCGGCGCTGTGCCAGGAAGCCGGCATCGTGCCGATGATCGAACCCGAAGTGCTGATCAATGGCGACCACAGCATCGAACGTTGCCAGGAAGTGACCGCGCGCAACCTGCGGGTGGTCTTCCAGGAACTGGCGGAGCAGGAAGTGATGCTGGAGGGCACCATCCTCAAGACCTCGATGGTCATCTCGGGTCTGAAGGCGCCGAACCGTGCGGGCGTCACCGAGGTCGCCGACCGTACCGTGCAGACCCTGATGCGGACCGTGCCACCGGCCCTGGGCGGGGTAGTGTTCCTGTCCGGGGGACAGGGGAATGTCGAGTCCACCGCCCACCTGAGCGCGATGAACCAGCGCTGGGGCGACAAGACGCCCTGGAATATGACCTTCTCCTATGCCCGCGCGCTGCAGCAACCGGCGCTGGACATCTGGGGACCGGACAACAGCAAGGTCGAGGAAGCCCAGCAGGCCTTCCTGACCCGGGCGAAGATGAACTCGCTGGCCTCCACCGGCGATTACACCGAGGAAAGCGAGAAGGCGGCCTGAGGCATTCGGCCTGGGGCATCCATCAATAACGGGGCGAAGCGCGCCTGCCACGCCCGCGGTGCGGCCCTGCATGCCAGGGCCGCGTCAACGGACGGAATTGCTTTCCCCGCGGTTCAGCCGCAACGGGACGGCGGCCTCCATCCAGTCCACGCTGCGAGTGTGACACGACAGGCCGGAATTCAACGGAGCCGTATCATGAAAACATCGACCGAGAGGCTGCAGGACGGGCACAGACTTCTTCTGGACGGCGGCATGGGCAAGGAACTGGCTGCACGCGGCCTTGAGACCAGCGACGGTCTCTGGTCGGCGCGGGCGCTGGTGGACCACCCGGAGGCCGTCCTCGCGGTGCACCGTGATTACATCACTGCGGGAGCAGACGTCATCACGGTCAATTCCTATGCAACCACTCGGCGGCGGCTGGATCCCACGGACATCGAAGACGGGTTCGTGCGCTTCAATCGGGCCGCAGGCGAGCTCGCTCGCCAGGCGGCGGACGAAGCCGATCGCGAGGTGCTCGTCGCCGGTTCGCTGCCGCCCATCTACGGCAGCTACAGGCCGGATCGGGTCCGGTCACTGGAGGAAATCGAGCCGCTGTACCGCGAGCAGGCCGCGATACTCGCAGAATACGTGGACCTGTTCCTCTGCGAAACGATGTCGACTGCCGTGGAAGCTCTGGCCGCAGCCCGCGGTGCAGCGTCGACCGGGCTGCCGGTGTGGGTATCGTGGACGGTCGCCGACGACGGTAGTGGACTTTTGCGCAGCGGCGAAACCGTGCAGGCGGCCATCGAGTCGCTGGACGGGGTCGAGGTCGAGGCCTTGCTGTTCAACTGTTCGATGCCCGAAAGCGT
>PWRV01000223.1 GCA_003563455.1 Thioalkalivibrio sp. | reverse complement strand
GCGAGATCCTGACCGCTGAATTCGAAAAACTGTTTGCCGCGCAGGCTTCGGGGGATCGCGCCTGGAAGGTCACCCTGGACGAGGGCGGGCTGCGCTGGAGTGACGGCAGCGAGCAATTCGAACGCGATCCCGAGGCCTCTGCCGGAAAGCGCTTCATGGCATGGCTGACGCGCTTGCTCCCGGTGGAACCGCAGCTTTGAGGGGCAACTGATTGTCCACGGATGGAGGTGGGAACGAGCGACCCCTCCCGCCCGAAATCCCGTTGAATTCGCTCATCGCCCGTCGCCATAGCGTCCCCGCCCGCGCCATATCCACGCCATTTCAGGCGGGCGGCCAGCGGGTCTCCTGCCGTATGCCTCCAGGGAACAGTCTCCGGGGTTGCGTGAGGACGATGGCGGCAGCCGAACAGCGCTCCAGGCGGCGCCCGGGTTTCGGGTAACGGGCAGGGTGCGCCGGTTTCGTGTTTTGTCGTCAGGTTAGCGAGGACCTTCTGAATCATGACCGGATCTTCTATATGGAAAGCTTTCCATAAGGGTCGACAAGGGACAGCGATCGGCAGGCCGCGGCCGAGACCCGCGATCCGCCTTAGGGATCGCAGCGTCCGGAAGCTGGCCCAGCACGGGCGGTCTCGGCGGTGGCCCGGACATCAACCCCGGCCCACTTCACCCTGGGCCAGGACATACGGGGAGGGAGTGGTGCAGACGGGCAGGGGGGGCGGAAACCGCCCATTTTGGTACCTAAAGTGGTACCTAAATGCCGAAAAAGAAAAAGGGTCAGCGGAATTTTCCAGCTAACCCTTTGTTTTTACTGGTAGGCGCGATTGGACTCGAACCAACGACCCCCACCATGTCAAGGTGGTGCTCTAACCAGCTGAGCTACGCGCCTGTCGCGTTCGAAGCGCGTATTGTACAGCCTTGTCCAGGACTGTCAAAAAGATTTCAAGCCATTGAAATTCAGAGCATCGCCCCGGATGCTAGGCAGAGCAGGAAATCCCTGCCTCTTGCCAGTAACGGGCCGTCGCACATGCAGAACCTCCCTTCGATCGTGGATATCTCCCAGGCCATCCAGCTATCCGTCGCACCGGTATTTCTTCTGGTCGGCATCGCGGGATTCATCAATGCCTTCGTTTCGCGACTGTCACGGGTGGTGGATCGAAGCCGGCACCTCGAGGGCCTGCTACAGGAGGCCGACGGCGAAGCCCGGGAGGACGCCCTCCGGGAGCTCTGCATACTCGATCGGCGCGCTCGGCTCGTCTACGTCGGTATCACGCTGGGCATCGCCACCGCGCTGCTGGTCTGCATACTGATCGTGACCATGTTCGTGGAGGCGTTTCTGGGAGCCAATCACGCCCTTCTGGTTGGCGGCCTGTTCGTCACTGCGATGCTCTCACTGATCGGGACTCTGGTCGCCTTCCTGCGCGAGGTCTTTCTGGCCGTCACCAGCCTCACGGTCGGGCGGTCGCGAAAACTGTCAGTCGACCCGGAGTGCTGACCGGCCTGAAGGCGGCAGCACTCCATATTCCTTGCACTCACGCTGCGCTCCGACCTATGCTTCAGTTGGCGAAAACGCCGATTCGGGGAGGGGTTTTTTATGGAATACGGGGACGTGATCGTCTGGCTGACCGGCGCCGCACTTGGGGCCTCCGTGCTGGTTATTATCGGACTCCTTGTCTTTCTGGTCTTCAAGGCCATGCAGAAGCCCCCCACCTGACCCGCAGACGCCACCCGCCTGCGCTGGCCGTCACCACGGGACCTCGGCGGCAGGACCGGCACCTGAACAGTCCCGGTGAACAGCCCCGGGGCGGGTCCGTACCGAACGGGTCGGGCGCGCATCGCGTATTCCGGGGCACCCGCCGGCTCCCGATGAACTTTCTCTGGCCCACGGGAATCCCAAGCCCATTGCCTGCCTCCCGGAGCCAACGATGAAAGGTCTCAGTTGCCGACGGCCCGCCGTCCTCTGCGCAACCCTGCTTCTGGCCACCCTGCTGTCGGCAACCGCCGGCGCTGACTGCATCACACCCGGTGAATGGCGCGACACCTCCGGTCAGCGCCTGACCGCCGATCACCTCTTCGAGGATTTTGCCCAGGCCGATGTGGTACTGCTCGGCGAGCGCCACGACCGCATGGAACACCATCGCTGGCAGGTCCACACGCTGGCCGCGTTGCACGCCCACCGCCCCGACATGGTCATCGGGCTCGAAATGCTGCCGCGCGAGGCGCAGCCAGCACTTGATTCGTGGGTTGCCGGCGAGGTCGAGGAGAGCGCCTTCCTCGAACAAAGCGACTGGGAGCGGGTCTGGGGCTTCGATGCCCGACTCTATCTGCCGATCCTGCACTTCGCGCGCATGCACCGCATTCCGCTGCGGGCAATCAATCTCGAACGGCCGCTGATCGGGCGGATCATGAGCGAAGGCTGGGAGGCCGTCCCGCCGGAGGAGCGCTACCACATCTCCCCGCCAGCACCGGCGAGTGAGGGCTACCGAGACTATCTTGGGGACGTGTTCGAGGATCACCCAACCGGGGCCGATCACGACAGTGGACTCGACCGCTTCGTATCCGGGCAGTTGATCTGGGATCGGGCGATGGCCGCGGGTCTCGCGGAAGCCACAGCCCCCGGTCGCCTTGTCGTGGGTCTGATGGGCCAGGGCCATCTCGAATACGGGTACGGAGTGCCGCATCAACTGCGTGATCTCGGAATCACCGACGCGCGCGTCCTGCTTCCCTGGGAGATCGACCCGGCCTGCAAGGGACCCGAACCGGGCGTGGCCGATGCCGTCTTCGCGCTCGCGGGCGGCGACCGCTACGAGTTGCCCCGTCCCCTGCTGCTTGGCGTGCGGATCGCGGACGACCCGGCGGGAGTGCGGGTTCAGTCCGTGATGCAGGACTCTGTGGCTGCCTCGACCGGTCTGAAGGCCGACGACGTGATCACTAGCGCATCCGGGGTCGAAACTCAGGTGCCGGGTGATCTTCAGGCCGTGGTCCGCCGCCAGCAGCCGGGCAACGTGATGCCTCTAACGATCCTGCGAGACGATGACGAGATCGAGCTGCTCGCCCGTTTCCCCGCGATCGAGGACTGAATCCGTGTTCAAAGACCCGCATTCCGAGACACTGCTCCGACGGATCGCATTCGGGATACTGCTGCTCCTTCCCCTTGGAGTGGCGGCCGATCCGCTCTGGAAGATGAGTCTCGAGCTGGACCCGGCCGCCGGCACACTGACGGGCGAGCTGCAGCTGCCGCTGACGGCGGGGTCCCATTCTTTCACGCTCCTGGAGGATCTCGAGGTCACTGCGATCGAAGCTGCTCATGGCACCCTCGAGGCCGTTCCGGTTGAGCCGGGTCAATACCGCGTCGATGTGCCGGCAGAGGCGTCCGGCGAAATCCGGCTGCACTGGAGCGGCGAATTGCCTGCGGCAGACCCAATGCGCAGTCGACTCTTTCTCACAGCAGAAGGCGGTTTCCTGCCCGAAGGCGCCGGGTGGTACCCACGCTTCGAACAGGAGGCTTTCGCGTTGCATCTCAAGGGCCGTACGCCTGAGGGTCAGCGTTTCGTCGCCACCGGCTCACTTTCTGGTTCGCCGGTCAACGACAACCATGGCTACACCGCCGTGTACGAGCACCCCGGCACTGATGCGATTGTCGTGGCCACGGGTCCGTGGGCGATGCGCGAACGGCTCGTGAACGGTATCCAGGTGCGCACACTGTTCCCGCCGGAGCTGGACCAGGCACACGCCGAAACCTACCTCGACCACACCGCCGACTATCTGCCGCTATTCGCGGATCGTGCCGGTCCCTATCCCTATCAGAGCTTCACCATTGCGGCCTCGCCGATGCCGGTGGGCTTTGCGTTTCCCGGTTTCACCCTGCTCGGCGAACGCGTGATCCCTCTGCCATTCATCCCGCGGACGTCACTGGCGCACGAACTGATGCACAACTGGTGGGGGACGGGCGTGCGCATCGACTACGACAGCGGCAATTGGTCCGAGGGACTGACCACCTACATGGCCGATTACTATCTGGACGAGCAGCGGGGCGAAGCGGCCAATACACGTCATCGCTGGCTGCTGGACCTGGCCTGGCTGCCCGGAGAACTCGACCGCCCGCTGGTCACCTTCAGGAGCGGCAACCAGGGCGCCAACCGCATCGTCGGCTACAACCGCGGGGCGATGCTGTTCCGCATGCTCGAGGAGCGCATCGGGACCGAGGCCTTCGAGACGGGCGCACACCTGCTGAATGAACGCCATATGTTTACGGTGGCTAGCTGGGACGACGTCATCCGTGCCTTCAGCGATGCGGCCGACGAGGAGCTGGGAGGCTTCTTCGAACCGTGGCTCGAGCGTCCCCGTTTGCCCGAGCTGGCGCTTGATTCCGTCGCGGCACGCGAGGAACAGGACCGCTGGGTGGTCAGCGGAAGCCTCGAACAGGCCCAGGACGAGGCCCCGTGGCCGCTGCGCGTGCCATTGAAGATCGAGACCGAATCGAGCGTCGAGCGACACGTGGTCGCGCTGAACGATCGGCGCACCGACTTCGAGGTCGGGCTTCGGGAAAGACCCGTCGCGCTCGCCGCCGATCCGAATCACGAGGTGTTGCGGCGCCTGCCGGACCCGCCCCCGATCCTGCGCGCAGTGAGTCTGGATCCCGACGCCCGGCTCATCACAACGCAGGATGGGCTGGAACCCTTCGCCCGCGCAATACTGGGGTTTGCGCCCGAGCGGGCCGAAGACTTCGATCCGGATGCTCCCCTGCTGGTGATGGGCAGCACCTCGGATGTCATCCGCTGGCTGGATCGGGCCGGAGCGCCCCGACCACCCGATGATCTCGAACAGCGCGGGCATGCCCGGATGTGGACGCTGCCGGGCACCCGCACGGCGGTTGTCAGTACGGATGATGCGACCGGCCTGAGCAATATCGCCGGGGCACTGCGCCATCACGGTCACCGAAGCTACCTGGTTCAGGACGCCGATGGACGCACCGAGGATGCAGGGGTGTGGGAGAGAGAGACCGATCCGTTGCGGGTGGAGCTTGCACCCGCGCAGGAAGCGATGCGCTGAATGGCAGGCCGGCTGCCGGCCTGCATCCCTGTCGCTTTCCACCGGAAACGGCCGGGATGCGCCCCATTGGCGGTCAAGGCTGGCCCTTGACCGGGTCGACCCCGAACAGGACTTTCTCGGAGCGGACCACGCCCGATATCACCCGCGCCGCGAGCAGCTCCCGCTGCGACGGATACCACGCGTCACCGTGCTCCGCCTGGAAGAGGCGGCCCAGAAACGAAGGGTTGACGCCCTGGCTGCGGAAGTGCTGCAGATCCCGCTGCTGCTCCAGCCACATGTCGGAATAGGGCTCCAGTCCCCCGAACGGGACCGCGTACTGATGGAACCCGAGCCGCGCCTCGTCCGCAAGAAAGCGGTTGCGCCCGGAGATGAAGGCGGTCGCGCAGGCGGAATGGCACCCCTCGAAGGAGTAGGTGTCCAGCCGGTGTTCCCCGATGACCCTGGCCAGCGCGCGCCCCGAGGCGATCCAGCCGCCGGGACTGTCGAGGATGATCGCCTGTACCTCGGGTCCCGAGGCAAGCGCCCTGCGAACATCCCGCGCCACGCGATAGCCGAGGTACCCCTCGAGATGAAGCAGTGACCCATCGCCGACACGCTGCAGCGAGTAGTCAGCGTACCGGTCCGGTCCGAACGCAATGGTGCCGATATCCCGATAGACCGCGGAGGCGCCCACGGCGGTGAGTGTGGTGCCGACCAGACTGAGCACGAGCACGGCTCGGCTGGCGAGCGGCCAGACACGCCGGTTGCGTCCCGCAAGCCAGCGGCCCGCGGAGCGCCAGACTCCGACGATCTGCCAGGGGTAGATCACACCGTACACAAAACCGACGTGCAGCAGCGCCATGCGCGCCATGAAGCGCGGATCGTCATCCAGCGACATCGACAACAGCACGTGCTCCACGCCCGGACGCAGCGCGAGCAGCAACAGGTTCAAGGCGACAAAGTTGACCCAGAATGCAATCGGCAGGCTCAGCTCGCCGCGCCAGTGTCGGACCACGTAACTCACGTTTCCCTCTTTGCGCACGGTCGCGCACGCTGGCGGTCTCCACCAACGCAGCCGACCGCTGCCTGGCGCAAGCCCGCGGCGCTGCTGTACCGGGCAGCGCGTCACCGCTTATCATCTTCCCGCCCTGATTCAACGCGTGCAATTTACGTGAAGGTCCCGTGCGGGATGCGGGGCGCAAGACCACGCGGGAGACGCCATGAACTGGAAGACGGATTACCGCTCGTTCTACTACGCAAGCGCGCCGGAACCGGAAGACCCCGACCTCGACCCGGCCCGGACCGCCCTGTTGTGCATTGACGTTCAGGACTACGGTCTGGACCTGCCCGAGGATCCCGATCAGCGGGCGCTTTGGGAACCCTTCCAGCTGCGGATGCGGCAGACGGTTCTGCCGAATCTGCGCGCCCTGCAGGATGCGTTCAGGGGCAAGGGCATGGACGTACTGCACGCACGCATCGCCTGCCTGCTGGAAGACGGACGCGACCGCTCGCTAAGCCAGAAGAAGCCGGGATGGAACAACCTGCTGATGCCGCTCGATTCGCAGGCCTCGCAGATCGCGCCTGAGGTCGCACCGGCGGAGGACGAAATCGTGGTCACGAAGACCACCGACAGCGCGCTCACCGGGACCAGCCTTCGACTGACCCTGCACAACATGGGCATCCGCAACGTCGTGGTCGCAGGCATCTACACCGACCAGTGTATTTCCTCCACCGTCCGCAGCCTCGCGGACGAGAGCTTCAACGTGCTCGTGATCGAGGACTGCTGTGCTGCCGGCACCATGGAACTGCACCGGCACGAGCTCGAGGTCATCAACATGATCTACTGTCACGTGATGTCGAGCCAGGAACTGGCCGGGTTTCTCGACCTGGCGCTCTGACGCACTCTTGTGCAGTGCACGAAAAACTGGATTACACTCCCACCCTGGGTACACCCCTGCTGGACTTCAGAACGCACGAGGCGCGAGGAGCCCTATGACTTCCAAGACCGTAACGCTTACCGACAACAGCACAGGCAAGTCCATCGAGCTCCCCGTGAACGTGGGCAGCCATGGGCCCGACTGCATTGACATCCGATCGCTGTACAAGGAACTCGGCTACTTCACCTACGATCCGGGATTCCTGTCCACCGCCAGCTGCAGCAGTGCCCTGACCTTCATCGACGGGGACAAGGGTACCCTGCTCTACCGCGGCTACCCGATCGAGCAGCTCGCGGAACACAGTACCTACCTCGAGGTGTGTTACCTCCTGCTGAACGGCGAACTGCCGTCGTCGGACGAGCTGCACGGCTTCTCGCAGATCATGAAGGAACACTCGATGCTGCACGAGGCAGTTCGGGGCTTCTACGACGGGTTCCGCCACGATGCCCACCCGATGGCCATCATGGTCGGCGTCGTTGGCGCGCTGTCCGCCTTCTATCACGACTCCAGCGACGTGCATAACCCGGAGCACCGCAAGATCGCGGCGCACCGGCTGATCTCGAAGATGCCCACGATCGCCGCCTGGTCCTACAAGTACGCGAACGGCCAGCCGTTCATGTATCCGAAGAACCGGCTGTCCTACACCGGTAACTTCCTCGCGATGATGTTCGGTGTCCCCACCGCCACCTATGAGCCCGATCCCATCTTCGTGCGGGCACTGGACCTGATCCTGGTCCTGCACGCCGACCACGAACAGAACGCCTCCACCTCAACGGTGCGCCTGTCCGGCAGTTCGGAGGCCAACCCCTTCGCGGCGATTTCCGCCGGTATTGCCTCGCTCTGGGGCCCGCTGCACGGCGGCGCGAACGAGAAGGTCGTGATGATGCTCGAGGACATCGTGCACAGCGGCAAGAAGGTCGAGGACTTCGTTGCCCGGGCCAAGGACAAGGACGACCCGTTCCGGCTGATGGGCTTCGGCCACCGTGTGTACAAGAACTACGACCCGCGCGCGACGATCATCCGCGAGACCGCGCACAAGCTGCTTTCGGAGATCGGCGGCGGCGCCAACCAGCCGCTTTTCGACGTCGCGATGAAGCTCGAGGAGATCGCGATGAACGACGACTACTTCGTCGAGCGCAAGCTCTATCCGAATGTCGACTTTTACTCCGGGATCATCCTGCGCGCGATGGGAATTCCGCTGAACATGTTCACCGTCATCTTCGCGCTGGCCCGCACGGTCGGGTGGATCTCGCACTGGAACGAGATGATGCAGGATCCCGAGTCGCGCATCGGGCGGCCGCGACAGCTCTACACCGGGCACCAGGCCCGCGATTACATCCGGATCGAGGACCGCTGAGGCATCCACGCAAGGCGTCCGGTTTCCCTTGCACTGCAGTGCGGGACCAGCGTAGATTAGGGCAACCTAATATTCAACGGAGAACCGAAGATGAGCATCGATCAAATGGTACTTGCCGGCGCCGGCATCGTCGTATTGCTCAGCGCCCTGCTCGCGTGGCTCGTCAGCCCGGCGTGGCTCCTGCTCACCGCTTTCGTGGGCATCAACCTCGTGCAGTCGGCCTTTACCGGCTTTTGCCCGCTGGCGATCATCCTGAAGAAGGTGGGCGTCAACCCGGGCCAGGCCTTCAGCTGAAGTTCCTGATCAGGCCCGCTGCGAAGGGCCCGCCGGGCACACGTCCGGCGGGCCCTTCGCGTTTGGGGAAACGCGCGCCCGACCGTTGCAGACTCTTGCGCCACTGGCACCATTCGGCGAACCTCGAGTCCGAACCCACCACACGGACCCGGTGTCCCAGTGCATATGGCTGAATCCGATCGTTCGCTACCCTATCGCGTCCACGCCCTGGAACTCGGGCCAATGGAGAACTTCATCTACGTGATCGAGGACGTGTCCAGTGGCCGGGCCGCCGTGGTGGACCCGGCCTGGGAACCGGAAAAGATCGTCCGCCTCGCCGCAGAACGCGGCCTGGACATCACCGACCTGCTCGTGACGCACAGCCATCACGACCACATCAACAGCATCGAAGCTGTGCTGGAGGATGCCGCGAACGCCCGGGTACACCTGCTCAAGCCCGAGGCCGACTTCTGGGGCCGCTCACTGACCCGGCCGCAACTGCACCACGGCGGCGATCACATGCTGCTGGGCAAAACCGAAATCCGCTTTCTGCACACGCCGGGCCACACGCCGGGCTCCGCGTGCTTTCACCTGCCCGCTGGCGACGACCTGATCACCGGCGACACCCTGTTCGTGTTCGGCTGCGGCCGCTGCGATCTGGCCGGCGGCGACCCCGAGCAGATGTTCCACACCCTC
>PWRV01000051.1 GCA_003563455.1 Thioalkalivibrio sp. | reverse complement strand
GGCCTGGATCGCGCTGTAATGGACGAATACGTCCTTGGAGTCGCCTTCGGGAGTGATGAATCCGAAGCCCTTTTGGTCGTTGAACCACTTAACCGTTCCAGTTGTCATCTAAACATCTCCTATCGCTTTTGTGCGTCCATCAGCAAATCTCGATGAGTGGTCGCGGTTCGTCAGCCAGCCATCCTGGCCGGCAGACAAAACCCGCTTGCTTTTATCGGCAACGCTGCGATCCACTGGGTAAAAGCTTAGTTGGCAGAATGCGTCCTGCGTAAGGCAGGCAATTCCCTAGGGATTTTTACCCATATATTGCCTCCATCCCGTCGGGTGCCGCGTCTGCCGACACCAGGGAAACGCCGATAAATCAGCGTTTCCCTAGGAGTTGCGGGGGAGCGCGCGCTGACGGTCCGTGCGAAGATATCGGGATGATGTCGAACACAGCTCCATCGTTTCCGCCGCTCGGCCACCAACGCGGACGGCTGCCGGCGGCCTGGGGGAAGCGGGCATGACCCGCACTCGGGGAGCCGGCAAATCCTCCGGGCTTGCCGGACCGCCAGCCGCCATGGCGCTGCCCGTCGCCACGTATTCAATTGTGGCGCGGGATGCAGAGACCGGGCAGCTGGGCGTGGCCGTCCAGTCGTATTATTTTGCCGTCGGAAGCGTGAGTCCCCATGCGGAGGCCGGTGTCGGGGCGGTAGCGATCCAGTCCTTCGCCAAGCCCAGTTACGGAACGCAGGGGTTGCGCCTGATCCGTGAGGGGGCCTCGGCGCAGCGGGCGCTGGACACGCTGCGCGAGAATGATGCCAACGCCGGATATCGCCAGTCCGCGATGATCGACACCCGGGGACGCGTCGCGGCCTGCACCGGCGAACGCTGTGTCCCGGAAGCCGGCCACCACATCGGGGAGGGGTATGCGTGTCTCGGGAACATGCTGATGGAGGACGGCACCTGGAACGAGATGGGCGAGGCCTTCGAGGCGGCACAGGGAGAATTCGTCGACCGGCTGCTGCTGAGCCTCGAGGCCGCCCAGGCGGCGGGAGGCGATCTGCGCGGCCGGCGCTCCGCCGCAGTCATCGTGGTGAATGCGGAATCTTCGGACGATCCCGGTCTGGACGTGCTGTTCGATCTGCGTGTCGAGGATCACGAGGAGCCGCTCCGTGAACTGGATCGGCTGATCACGCTGAAGAAGGCGTTTCACCTCAACAGCCGGGGCGATCACCATTTGCGCAATGGCGACCTGCGGGCCGCGTTGCGTGATTTTTCGCTGGCTGTATCCATGGCGCCGGCGCACGAGGAACTCGTTTTCTGGCAGGCTGTCGCGATGGTCGTGGCTGGCTATCGTGGCGAGGCGGAGCCGCTGCTGAGAGAGTTGTTCGATATCTCGGAAAACTTCCGCCTGCTGGCCAGGCGCGTCGCGTGTTCGCACTACCTGCCGGACCGGTCGCGGCAGGCACTGGAAGAGAGTCTGCGTGCCCTGGAGTAACCGTCACGAAAAAGCACGAATATCCGTGCTTTCCCTGTCCTGACGATCACGAAAGCTCCGCGAAGGCTGCTTGCTTTCAGGAGGCGAGCCCTCTCGCCGATCGGGCGCCGGAAAACCATCGGCCAGACTCTGGCCTTTTGCAGCTGCGCTGCTTCCGGACGACGCGGGTCACCCCCGGCGAAGCCTTCGCGATAATCAGGTTCCGTGTTCTTGCGTGACTGTATCTTCACCTTGCGGGCAAAGCGTCACCCGTGATCGCAGCGCGGTCGTCGGTGTCGGGGGCTTCCCGCTGCGCTTCACACGAGCCAGAGCCACCAGATGCTGACGCTGGACACCACCATCAGCAGCAGATTGAGCGGCATACCGAGCTTCGCGAAGTCGGTGAAGCGATAGAGCCCCGTACCGAAGATCATGGTGTTGGTCTGGTAACCGATGGGGGACAGGAAGCTGGTGGAGGCGGCGAACATCACCGCCAGCACGAGCGCGAAGATATCGATCTGCAGGATGTGCCCCAGCGAGATTGCCACGGGGACCAGGATCACGACCGAGGCGTTGTTGCTGACCATCTCGGTCAACAGGGTGGTCGTCAGGTACAGGGCCATCAACACGAGAATGGGGTGCCAGCCAAGTGCGTGGGCCGCCAGCAGTCCCGCGAGCAGATCGGCGGCGCCCGACTTGGTCATGGTGATCCCCAACGGAATCACCCCGGCCAGCAGGAAGATCACGGGCCACGATACCTCGGTGTACATGTGTTTCGTGCTGATGCAACTCGTGGTGACCATCGCGACGACGCCGAGCAGCGCCGTGACCACAATGGGCAGTGGCGTCAGCGCGGCCCCAAGCACCACCGCGGCCATGATGCCCCCCGCAGTCCACATGCGGCGCCGATCGAACTCGTCCTGGCTCTCCTCGAGTATCACCAGGTCCCGCGTGTCGCGAAGGCGGGCCAGTGCCGTGCGGGAGATCTCCAGCAGCACGATCTCGCCCGTCGCGAGGGGTTCGTCGGCAATCCGCCGCTTTTCGAGCGTCTCCTTCTCGAGGCCGATCAGCCGCGCCTGGTAGCGATCCCAGAACTTCGCTGAGCGGGCCTCCCGGCCGTCGAAGAGCTGGGAATTCCGTAGCAGAACGCGGATCAGCTTGCCGTCTCCGCGGACACGGCTGGATTCGCCGGATACCGAGAGGACCTCCAGGTCGTCGGCCTTGATCAGGTCCATCACCTGCCGGAGGTCCGCACGCACCTGGATGATGTCGTCGGGCCGCAGCCGGATCTCTTCGGCGCGCTTGATGTGCGCGGTCTCGCCGCGGAGGAGTTTCAGCACCTCGACCGAGGCCTTGATCGAAAACCCGTGGTCCGCGAGGGTGCGGTTCACCAGGGGGCTGTCCGGGGGTACGCCCAGTTCGATGATGAAGCGGTCTTCGTTCCCGCCCAGCCGGATCGGGTCCTGTTTCGGCATCAGCCAGCGGCCGACGCTCACGAAGTAGATCAGCCCCGTGCCCAGTACGATCAGGCCCAGGTGCGTGAATTCGAACATGCCGATCTGGCGCCCGAAATCCTCGGTATCCGCGAGGAGTGTGGAGGCCAGAATGTTGGTGGAGGTCCCGATCAGGGTCAGTGTGCCACCCAGCATGCCGAAGAAACTCACGGGGAGCAGCAGCCGGGAGGCCTGCATCTTCAGACGCCTCGCCATGTCCAGGATCAGTGGAATCGCCACGGCCACCGCTGCGGTATTGTTGATAAATCCCGAGGTCAGTCCCACCAGCGCCGCGATGACCAGGATCATGCGCAACTCCGATTTGCCGACCATCGGAAACAGGCGCTGTCCGAGTACATGAATCAGCCCCGAGCGCTGGATACCTCCCGAGAGGATGAACATCGCCAGCACGGTGACCGTCGCCGGGCTCGAGAGTCCCGACAGCCCCTCGCGGACGGTGGGGAAGGCCGCCTGGAGATCGATGTCCCGTTCCAGCAGCCAATCTGAGTGGAACAGCAGCGGAATCGCGATCAGGGTGATCATGATCAGGATCGCGGTGATGTCCAGCGGCAGTTTTTCGCTGGCGAAAAGGTAGAGACCCACGGCAATGATGGTGAAGACCAGAGCGATTTCGACGGTCACCTTTTCCCTCCGTGCGGGTGCTGGAGGCCGTCCCAGACGATTGTCGAAGCCGCTGGGCGACACGCGTAAAGCATGCTACGTTTGGAGTTCGCACGACCTCGTGCACCGATTGCCGCGGCCTCGCCGGATCCAGGTTCCAAGCGACTGCCGGCGGCTGTCCGGGCCGCGGATTCCGGCACGGAGTCCGGAGCCGGGAGTGCAGTACCGGAAACCGACGGGCCTGCGACTTGCAGCGACCATTAAACGCAGTGGAGGCACATTCTGATGGAAAACGGAACCTTCTTCGCGGCATTTCTCGTCTGGATCGCCTTTTTTATCCTGGCGATACCGCTGGTGCTGCGTATTCGGCATCCGGATCAGCGGCCGTTTGCCGCCTACCTGATCTTCGTTTCGCTCTTCACGCTGATCGCCGGAATTCTGTTTGCCCTCTTCTCTTGGCTTGCCGTGGTTCTGGACCTGTCGGAGGCACTCGAGCGCGTGGTGCCTGCGATCGTGTTTCTGCTGCTGGTCTTCACGCCTGCCTTCTGGGTGGCGGTCTGGCAGGCACGCAAGCCTCGCTGGCGGCGGCCACCGCCCAACTGAGGACGAGGTCCGCTGGCTGCCCGGAACCGCTTGGTGGCAACTTCACGCATTTCTCTCCTCTCCCGCTTGCGGACAAGGTGCCCACGTTCGGGAGCGACTCGAACCGCCGAAGGCGGGCCAAAAGGGCGGAGGGCAGGATCCCCGGAATAACAGGGCCGGGGGTGAGGGCCGGGCGTGAGGGCCGGGCCCGACGCCGCGCCCCCACCCCAGCCCTCCCCCACAGGTGGGGGAGGGAGGGTGCATCATCGGGGGTCGCGCAGCGCCATGGGAGTTAGCGTGCCTTCGAGCCGAGGGCCGAGTAGTACAGCGTCGGAATCAGCAGCAGTGTCAGCAGCGTCGCGACCACGACCCCGCTGATGAGCGTCAGCCCAAGGGGCTGCAGGGCGGGCTCGAAGATCAGCGCGCCACTGCCGAACGCCACCGTGCTCGCGGTGAGCAGGATCGGCCGGGTGCGCAGCGCGCCGGCGTTGATCAGTGCATCACTGATTTCCATCCCTCCATCCACGCGTTTCTGGGTGAAGTCCACCAGGAGCACGGCATTGCGCACCACGATGCCCGCCAGTGCGATCACGCCCAGGACGCCCAGGCCGGCAATATCGAGGCCCATCAGCCAGTGCGCCGGAATCACGCCGATAAAGACGAGCGGGATCGGGGCCATGATCACCAGCGGGATCACGTAGGAATTGAACCAGGCCGAGAGGAGCGTGTAGATCACCAGGATCACCGCCAGCCCCGCCCAGGCGAGGTCGCGGTAAACCTGCTGGGTGATCTGCCATTCGCCGCCCCAGAACAAGGTGATTTCCGCATCGTCGTCCGGAGGGCTCAGCCACCGGATCTCCGGCATCGACATATCCTCGGCAAGCAATCCCTGCACCAGATCACGCTGCACCGACACGGGCTGGCTGCGGTCGCGGTCGATTTCTGCTGCAACGTAGTAGACCGTCAGCTGGTTCTTGCGATGGCGATGCGGTGTCGCCGGAGCTTCCTCGATGTCCAGCAGGTCGCGCAGCGCGACCGCGCGACCCTGTTCGCTGCGGATGTAGACACCGGCCAGATCCTCGACCCAAAGCCGTTCGCTCTCCGCGAATCGCACCACCACCGGTACCGGCCGGCGCTCTCCCGGCAGGTCGAGATCGGTTGCGATCCGCCCGCTCAGGGCCATCTGTACGGCCGCCGCGGCCCGGGCCGCGGGCACACCCTGCGCTGCGGCCCGGGTCTGGTCCACGGTCAGGTGCAGATCCGTCCCGGTGGGTTTCGGAAACCGCTCCACCGCACCGGCTGCGTGGTGACGTTCGAGCAGCGTGTCGAGCGTATCCGCGAGCTTCTTCCGTTTCTTGAGATCGGAGCCGAAGATCTCGGCCTGTACGGCATTATCGCTGGAAGGTCCGGAGGGGATCTGCCGAATCCATGCCCGTCCGTCGAACGGCGCGAGCAGATCGGGCAGCCGATGGAACAGTTCGCGGCCGAGCTCGTAGCTCAGGCGCGTGCGCTCGTCCTCGTGCGTGAGCTGCACATAGAGACTGGCCCGATGCGAGCCGGCATCGACGATGTCGGGTGGTCCGGGCGGAGGCAGCAGGGGAGGGCCTTCCTGCCCTGCAAAGACCGTGTAGGCCTGCACCTCCGGCTCCGCGTGCAGCGAACGGCCCACGG
This sequence comes from Thioalkalivibrio sp., assembly GCA_003563455.1. Taxonomy (GTDB): domain Bacteria; phylum Pseudomonadota; class Gammaproteobacteria; order Ectothiorhodospirales; family Ectothiorhodospiraceae; genus Thioalkalivibrio. Next base: position 3,497 of record PWRV01000051.1, on the reverse strand, counting down.
TCGTGGCGGCCTCCAGTGTGCGTTCCAGCGGAGTACCGGGCGGCAGTTCAATCTCGACCACGAAGACCTCGCGGTCGAGGAACGGGACCAGAGTCAGCTGCACCGCCCGGAAGGCAACCATCGATACGCTGGCGATCAGCAGGACCGCCATCCCGAGGTACAGGACCCAGCGCAGCCACGTGTGCCGGAAGAAGGGGGTCAGCGTGAAGCGGTACATTTCCGCCAGCCGGCCCGGTGGATTCCCACTGGCATCCTCCTTGTCGCCACTCCCGTCGTTGTCCTTTGCGGCCCGCTCGGGGCCTTGCGGCGCGCGCAGAAGCCGGTAGGCCACGAACGGGGTGACGGTCAGCGCGATGGTCAGGGAAAACAGGATCGCCAGCGAGGCCCCCACCGGAATCGCGCGCGTGTACTGGCCCATCTCCCCCGTAATGAAGGCGGTCGGCAGTAGCGTGGCGACGATCAGGAAGACCGCGAGGATGGTCGGATTGCCGACTTCATCGACTGCCCGCACCACGACTTCGCGGGTTCGTTCGCCGGCCTCGCGGAAGTGCCGGCCGATGTTCTCGAGAATGATCACCGTGTCATCGGCAACCAGCCCGATCGCGAAGATCATTGCGGCGATCGAGACGGGATTGAGGCTGAATCCGATCCAGAGATAGGCGAACGGAACAATGGAGAGGATCGCCGGGATCAGGAACGAAACCCCGACTGCCGCCCGCCAGCCGAGGCCGATCAGGATAATGACCACCACAACCACGGTGGCCATGAAGAAGTTCTCCAATACGCTTTGCACCGTCTCGGTGGCCGCACGGCCGGCGTCGTACGCAATGTCCACCGCAACGTCCGAGGGGATCAGGTCGGGGCGAAGCGCCTCCAGGCGCTCCAGCGTCCGCTCGGTGACGGCACTGATGTTCCGGTGCGGGATGCTGGTGACCGCGAGGCTGACGGCGGCGACCTCCGTGGCCTGTCCGCGCCGCCAGTGGACGCTGCGGGTGTTATCGGGCGCGGGGCCGTCGAAGACCTCTGCAACGTCGCCCAGGCGGATCACGCCGGCGGGCCCGACGCCCACGGGGATCTGCTCGATCTCCTCGATCGAGGCCGGCCAGGCACCGACGCGAATCCGCTGCGACGGGTCGGCCCGCAGCGGCTCGGCTGGCAGGCGCAGGCTGGCGCCGACGATCGCCTCGTGGATCTGCACAATGTCGAGGTCCCGCGCGGCCAGCTCGCTCGGTCGTGGCATCACCTGGAGCTCGCGCGGCCGTCCACCGTGCACATTGATCGCCCGCACCCCTTCCACAGCCTCCAGGCGTGCCGCGAGTTCGGAGCCGAGCCGATGCAGTTCGTATTCGCCCAGCCGGGGGCTGGACAGCGTCACCATCAGTCCGGTGAAGACTTCGTCGCCGACGGTGCGGATCGATTCGACATCGGCGCCGGGCGGCAGGCGCTCCCGGTTGGTCTCCATCAGGTCCCTGAGTTCCGCGTAGGCCTGGGCATCACTGATGCTCGTCGCGAATTCAACCTCGATGACGGCGGCGTCCGCCGCGGCAACGGTTTTCACCTCTACCACGCGCTCGAGCTGGCTGGCCCACGCGCCGGCGGGCCTCGCGACGAGTTCGTCGACTCGCTCGACCCCGGCTCCGGGAAAGCTGATCACAATCAGCGCGGTGGGAACCTCGATGTCCGGCCGGTCCTCGCGCGGGGTCATCGTCAGGCCGTAGGCACCCATCAGCAGCGCGGCCACGAGGATCAGCGGCACGAGCGGGGAGTCGATCAGCCGCTCGGCGAGGTGGCCGGCGAGGCCGAGCCGTGCCATCAGTCCGGAGCCCCGGACTCGACGGTCACCCGCTGGTTATCGCTCAGTCTGGCCACCGCGTCTCCAAAAACAATGCGCTCGCCACCGGACAGGCCTCGTACGACCTCGGTCCGGCCCGTGGCCGGATCCGCGTCTCCGAGATTGATCCAGCGAAGCCGCGCGCGCAGTTCACCCGCGTCATCGGTCTCGACCACGAACACGCCCACGAGCTGCCCGCGGCGCAGCAGCGCGGATTCCGGTACCGAGGTGAGGCTCCGCGCCGGCATTCCCGACGGTACCTGGACCTCGGCGACCATTCCGGGCTCGAGTGTCTCCGGCGGGTCGTCAATCACCAGGCGCAGGCGCAGGCCGACTCCGATGTCCTCCAGTCCCGGCAACACCGCCTGGACCCGGCCCGTGACTGTCGCGTCGACGCCGGAGATCCAGATCGGTAGCTCTTGCCCCGTCCGGAGCCGCCCGGAACTGGCCTGATCGATGCTCGCCTCGACGTTGAGGCGCCGGCGGTCTTCGAACACGACCAGCGGCGGACCGGGCGCCACGAAGGTCCCGGTCTCGGCGATCACCTCGCTGACGATCCCGTCGAACGGTGCCCGCAGGGTGGCGTAATCCAGGTTGACCTCGATGGCCGCGAGTTCCGCCTCCGCCTGGGCCAGCAGTCCGCGCGCGCTGTCCGCCTCGATCTGCGCCTCCTCCTTGCGGATCCGTGCCACGAGTTGCTGCTCGTAGAGCCGCTCGAAGCGGCGCCGGTTCTGGTCTGCCTGCTCCCAAGCGGCACGCGCAGCCTGCACCTGGAGACGGGCGGCGCTGCGCGCAGCCTCAAGGTCGCGGGCGTCGACCTGCAGGATCGGCTGTTCCGCCTCCACCCGGTCGCCTGCCTCCACGAAGACCGCCTCCACGGTCCCGGCCTGCCTCGTGCCCAGACCCGCTCGCTGGTCCGGCTGCACGACGCCGGCCACCTTGACCATCGCCTCGCGCTCGATGTCCTCGGTTTCGAAGACGGTGACGGGCATGGCCGGGAGATCTTCCACGGTATCGGGCACCTGCTCGCAACCGGCGATCAGGCCGATCACCAGCAAGAAGGGAACCAGACAGAATGGGCGACGCAGCTTCATCGGACGATCGCTCCGGGATCGCCGGCCTCGACCGCAAGCCGATAACGCTGTGCGGCAACGACCGCGCCATAGCGTGCGTTGAGCTCACGGGTGAGCGCCGCGAGTTCCTCGGTTTGCGCCTGCAGCAGTGCGGTGATGTCATCCAGGCCTTCGGCGTAACGGCCCTCGGTAAGCTCCAGCGCGGCCTCCGCCTCCGCGATCCCGGCCCGGGCCTGCTCCCAGGCGAAGACTTCGGCTTCCCAGTCCGCGAACGCGGTCCGCGCCTCCGTGCGGGCCTCCATACGCAGCGAATGGAGTTCGGCGCGCGTTTCGGCCTGGCTCGCGCGGGCCTCGTCGACGGCGCCCGCCTGGCTGAATCCGGCAAACGGGGTCCATTGCAGCGTGACCGCCGCAAGCCAGCCGGACTCGGTGAAACCGAGCGGGCGATCGGCGTCGACGTGCTGGTAGCGGAGCAACAGATTGATGTCCGGCACGTAGGCCGCACCGGCCCGCCGGACGCCGTGCCGCTCCGCTTCCAGTGCCTCCTGCAGCGCGCGAATGTCCCGGCGCTCGTCGAGGGTCGCGATCTCGCG
>PWRV01000293.1 GCA_003563455.1 Thioalkalivibrio sp. | reverse complement strand
GCCTCGATCCAGCGCGACTTCCCCGAAACCCTGTTCCTGTCCGAGGCATTCGCGAGGCCGGCCGTGCTGCACGGGCTGGCCAAGAGAGGGTTCAGCCAGTCCTACAACTATTTTCCCTGGCGGAACACCAAACACGAGCTGACCACGTATTTCAGCGACCTGACGCGCGGCGAGGGACGCGAATATCTGCGGCCCAACCTGTGGCCCAGCACGCCGGACATACTGCCCGAGTACCTGCAGTTCGGCGGTCGCCCGGCGTTCATGATCCGTGCGACGCTTGCCGCGACCCTGGGTGCCAGCTACGGCATCTACGGTCCGGCCTTCGAACTGGTCGAAAACCGGGCCCGGGAGCCGGGCTCCGAGGAATATCTCGATTCCGAGAAGTACCAGATCAGGCAATGGGATCTGCAGCAACCCGACAGCCTCAGGGATTACCTGGCCCGGCTCAATCGCATTCGTCGCCAGAATCGGGCATTGCAGCACGACTGGAATCTGCGCTTCCATGCCATCGACAACGAGGAAATGCTGTGTTTCAGCAAGACCGCGGCGGAGGAGGGCGATGCGGTACTCGTGGTGGTCAATCTCGATCCCGTGCACACGCAATCGGGATACGTGGATGTTCCGCTGGAGGAATGGGGGCTGGATCCGGCGCAGCCCTACCAGGTGCACGACCTGCTCGGCGATTCGCGGCATCTGTGGCACGGGGCGCGCAACTTCGTGAAGCTCGATCCGCGGGCCGCTGCGGCCCACGTATTCCGTCTCCGGAGGCGGGTGCGGACCGAGCATGACTTCGACTATTACCTGTGACGAGGTGGGGTTCGATGACTTCGCAGGAGTCCGACGTGCAGGACGACCCGCTCTGGTACAAGGACGCGGTCATCTACCAGATGCATGTCAAGGCGTTTCTGGACAGCAACGGCGATGGCATCGGGGACTTTCCGGGCCTGACCAGCAAGCTCGACTACATTCAGGATCTCGGCGTCAACACCCTTTGGCTGTTGCCGTTCTATCCGTCGCCGATGCGCGATGACGGCTATGACATTGCCGACTATCGCAACATCCACCCCGACTACGGCACCCGCAGGGACTTCCGTAACTTCATGCGCGAGGCCCACCGCCGCGGCCTGCGCGTGATCACCGAACTGGTGATCAACCACACCTCCGATCAGCATCCCTGGTTCCAGGCGGCCCGCAAGGCCCCCCCGGGCAGCCGCAAGCATGCCTTCTATGTGTGGAGCGACAGCAGGGAAAGGTTTCCCGAGACCCGGGTGATTTTCACCGACAGCGAGGTCTCCAACTGGACCTGGGACGACGAGGCCGGCGCCTATTACTGGCATCGGTTTTTCCACCACCAGCCCGATCTGAACCACAACAATCCGGAGGTGGTGAAGGCCGTGATCCGGCTGATGCGTTTCTGGCTGGACATGGGTGTCGACGGGCTGCGTCTGGACGCCATTCCGTACCTTTGCGTACGCGACGGGACCAACAACGAGAATCTGCCGGAAACCCACGCCGTACTCAAACGCATGCGCGCGGAGGTGGACGAACATTATCACTCGCGCATGTTTCTGGCGGAGGCGAACCAGTGGCCCGAGGATGCCCGTGAATACTGCGGGGACGGTGACGAATGCCACATGGTCTATCACTTTCCGCTGATGCCGCGCATGTACATGGCGGTCGCGCAGGAGGACCGCTATCCCATCCTCGAGATCATGGGTCAGACGCCGGAGATACCCGACACCTGCCAGTGGGCGATCTTCCTGCGCAACCATGACGAATTGACACTGGAGATGGTTACCGACCGCGAGCGCGATTACATGTACGAACGCTACGCGGCGGATCCGAGGATGCGGGTCAACGTTGGAATCCGGCGCCGGCTCGCGCCGCTGATGGAGAACGATCCCGAGAAGATCAAGCTGATGAACAGCCTGCTGATGTCGATGCCCGGCTCGCCGATCATCTACTACGGCGACGAGATCGGCATGGGGGACAATTTCTTCCTCGGTGATCGCAACGGTGTACGCACACCCATGCAGTGGAGCCCGGACCGCAACGGCGGTTTCTCCCGCGCCGATCCCCAGTTTCTGTATCTGCCGCCGATGATGGATCCCGTCTACGGCTATGCGGCGGTGAACGTGGAGGCCCAGAGCAGGGAGCCGTCGTCGCTGCTGAACTGGATGAAGCGGCTGATCGCCGTGCGCAAGGTGCATCCCGCGTTTGGCCGCGGCACCCTCAGCTTTCTGCAGCCGGGCAACCGCAAGATCCTGGCCTATGTGCGCGAGTACGGGGACGAATCGGTGCTCTGCGTGGCCAATCTCGCGCGTTCGGCGCAGCCGGTGGAGCTGGACCTGGCCCGTTTCAAGGGCAGGGTACCGCTGGAGCTGATGGGCCGCACGCCGTTTCCGCCGATCGGGGATCTGCCCTATCTGCTCACCCTCCCGGGTCACGGCTTCTACTGGTTCGAACTGGCCCGCGACGTCGAGGCGCCGGCCTGGCACCAGGAGATGCTGCCGTCGATCGAGCTCCCGGTGCTGGTGTTGTCCGGCGGGTGGCAGAGCTTCCTGCCGGAACCGTCGCCGCCGGGCACCGGGGCGGTTTCCAGTGTCGCGCGCAAGCTGAGAAAGCGCCTGGAAGACGAGGTTCTGCCGGCCTTTCTGCAGGAGCAGCGGTGGTTTGCGGCCAAGGGGCAGGCGCTGGTGGCCGTGGAGATTGCACAGGTATCGCAATGGGCCGCCACAGACGGGGAGTGGCTGCTGATGTGGGTGCGGTGCCGCTTCGAAAGCGGCCTGGTGCAGACCTATTTCCTCCCGCTGGGCCTGGTCTGGGGCGACATTGACGAGGATGAGGTGCGGCTGATTCTGCCGGCCGCGGTGGCGCGTGTGCGCGAGAAGGCCCGGGTGGGTGTGCTGCATGACGCAGCGGTGTCGGAAGATTTCGTTCACGCACTGATCGCGGCGATGTCGAGGCCATCGGACCTGCCGCTGGACTCCGGCGTACTGCGCTTCCGTCCGAGCGCCGCATACGCGGAACTGGTGGGCCAGACCCCCCCGCGGACATTGCGGCGTCCCGGGGCCGAGGGGACCAACAGCACGGTCGTAATCGGCGACAGGCTGTTCCTGAAGCTCTACCGACGCATGCAGCCGGGACTGAGCCCGGAGCTGGAAATGGGGCGCTACCTCACCGATGTCTCGCCGTTCCCCAACATCTCGCCCCTTGCCGGATCGGTGGAGTATCAGGGAGCGGACGAAGAAGCATCGACGCTGGTCCTGCTCCAGGGCTACGTTCCGAACCAGGGCGATGGCTGGAATTACAGTGTCGACTACCTGGCCCGCCACTTCGGGGATTGTCTGGCCCGTCCCGACGAGATCACGGCCGATGTGCATGTCGACTACCAGCGCCTGATGCATACCCTCGGGCAGCGTACCGGCGAACTCCACGTCGCTCTCGCGAGACCCGGCAGTGACCCGGCCTTCGCACCTGAATCGATGCAGCCCGGCGATCTGGAGTCCTGGGGCACTCGTGTGCGCGAAGAGGTACACGGCAGTCTCGACCTGCTGGCCAGGCGTCGGCACGCGTTGCCGGGAGAGGTCACCCCGGCTGTGGATCGCCTGCTGCAGGCCCGCGATGCCTTCCTGCGGCAGATTCCGGAACTGACCCGCCGTGCGGTGGATGCGCTGAAGATCCGCCATCACGGCGACTATCACCTGGGTCAGGTGCTGCTGACCGAGAACGACTTCGTGATCATCGATTTCGAGGGTGAACCCATTCGTCCGATTGCGGAACGCAGGCTCAAGCATTCGCCGCTGCGCGACGTGGCGGGAATGCTCCGCTCGTTCAGCTACGCCGGCGCCGCGGCGCTGGCGGACTGCACCGCCGAGCGACCGCTCGACCGTGAACGCCTGCTGCCGCACTTGCGGCATTGGGAACGGGTCAGCACGGATGCCTTTCTCGGCGGTTACCGGGAGGCTGTGGCGGATTGTCGGGCATCTCCCGCGGATGCCGGGGACTTCAGCCGACTGACCCGTCTGTTCATGATGGAAAAGGCCCTCTATGAGCTGCGCTACGAACTGGATCACCGGCTGGACTGGGTCGGCATCCCGATCGACGGCCTCCTGAACCTGCTGGAGGATGGCGGCGGGGGAGGGAATGATGAGGCTTGAGGCGCCGCGGCTCCGCGTCGGCCTCGCGCCCGGCGCATTGCGGACTTCCCCAATGTCGGATCCCTCCACGCAACGGATCGGGAGGCTTCGATGTCCGGGGGTCTGAACCGTCAGGGATTCGACGCGCTGCCATTGCCGGACCCCGCGATCACCGAGGCATTGCGCGTCCTCGGCAAACGACGTCTTGCCCTTGCCATCCACGACAGCTGTTTTCCGGGTCGGCCCGGCGATGACATCGGGCGCGGCGCGCTCTACAGCCAGGGGGCACTGGAGTTCCTGGCCTACGTGCGTGGCCTGGGTTTCGACAGCATCCAACTGGGTCCCCTGGGGCAGACACCGCGCAACGACCCTTCGCCCTACAATGGCACCGTGTTCTCCAGGAACATCCTGAACCTGGATATGGGCAGCCTGGCTGCCGGGGGGGAAGGACGCGGCGTCCTGCTCGATCCCGGCGCCGTCGAGGGCCGGGTCCGGGATTGTCCGTGCAGTGATGGGTCCCGCAGTGTTCACGAGTATGCCTTCGATGCCGGGCACGGAATGCTGGAGGAGATCCACCGGAACTTCGTTGCGGCGCGGCAACAGGGCGATCCCCGGGCCCTGAAGCTCGATGCGGAGCTCGATTCGTTTTCGGATCAGAATCGCGACTGGCTCCAACCCGACGCGCTCTATCACGTCCTTTGGCAGCAATATGGACAGAGGCGCCATCGACACTGGCCGATGACCGACCCCGCCTGCCCGGATGCGGACCTTTACCGGCATGTCGGCCAGGAATCGGACCCGTGCAGGTCCCGCCGGGAGGCCCTGCTCGAGACGCATCGCGATGCGCTTGAACGCTATCGCCTCGGGCAGTTCCTGGTGCAGCAACAGCACGCCCGCTTCCACGCCGAGGCGCGTGTGCTCGGGTTGCGTCTCTATGGTGACCTCCAGGTGGGTCTCTCTGACTGCGACGAGTGGATCCGTGGCGGCTTGCTCCTGGCGGATTACCGAATGGGGGCGCCGCCCAGCCGCACCAATCGCGACGGACAGCCCTGGGGCTATGGGGTCTACGACCCGGATCAGTATCGCGACGCCGACGGTGCCGCCGGTCCCGTGCTCCGTTTCATGCAGGCCCGGGTCGAAAAGATGCTCCGGGAACTCGATGGCCTGCGCATCGATCACCCGCATGGCCTGGTGTGCCCCTGGGTATACCGCGCCGGGGACCCCGATCCCTATCACGCCGTGCAGCATGGCGCGCGCCTGTTCTCGTCTCCACAGCTGCCCGATCATCCGATCCTTGGCCGTTATGCGATCGCCGGGATGGAGCAGCTGAACCCGTCCGTTCCCCGCTATGCGGACGATTGGGTGCGGTGGCTGCGGCCGGATCAGGTCGGCGACTATGCCTCGCTACTGGACATCGTCGTGAGCGCGGTGCGGGAACACGGCGGCTCCAGCGAGGACATCCCCTGCGAGGTGCTGAGCACATTGCCTTTTCCGGTGGCGAGCGTCATCAGACGCCAGGGTCTTGGCCGGTTTCGCGTGACGCAGAAGGCGGATCCCTGTAACCCTGACGACGTCTATCGCAGTGAGAACGCCGAGGCCGGGGACTGGATCATGGTGGGGACTCACGATACGCCGTCGATCTGGCATCTGACCCGCCAGTGGGTGGAGGACGGTGAGCGGGCCCGGCAGGAGGCGGAGGACCTTGCCGCGCGACTCGTCGCGCCGTCGGAACGGGAGCGCTTTGCGCGTGAACTGGCCGTGGATCGCAACAAGCTGGTGCATGCCAAGTGGGCGGATGCCTTCGCCAGCCCGGCAGAACAGGTCATGGTGTTTTTCGCCGATCTGCTGGGCCTGGAACAAACCTACAACCGGGCCGGTGTCGTCGATGCGGAAAACTGGACTTTGCGAGTGCCCCGGGATTACCGGACGGCCTTCCCGCGCGCCGCAGCGCACGGGGAGGCTCTGAACCTGCACTGCGTACTGGCCCTGGCGCTGCAGGGTCGAGGTCAGGATTTCGCGCACCTTCACCGCGAACTGATTCAGCGCCTGCGCCAGCAGGCCGGATGGTGGGGTACCGGATGATGGATATTGTCGCGCTTCCCGCGGCCCCGTCAGCCGACCGGCCCGGAGCCATCGTGGGGGTCGGGCGGAGTTGCCTTCGTGGGGTCGCGTTGACGGATGGAGTGCAAGGGATCAAGGTCTAAAAAGCGACGGGATGTTCCCGGTGCCTTTTGTTCGAGTAACACTAACATCGGAGGTTTCAGGATGAGTGCTCAAACCATCGACGAACTTCTTGCCTCCCGTTCAGTGTCCGGGGATCAGGCGGCGGTCGTCGCGATGAGCCGCGACGACCTTGCTACGACTTCTCGTACCGAGCTTCTCGAGCGGGCGGGCCGCCTGGTGGCCGGCCTTCAGGAGGCGGGTCTCGAGCGCGGCGACCGGATCGTGATCCTCGCCCCGAACAGTGCGGACTGGGTGGCATCCGCGCTGGGCGTGATGAATGCCGGAGGTGCGGTGGTTCCGCTGGATACGCAGATGCCGCGCGAGGATCTGGAACATGCACTTTCCGACGCCGAGCCCCGTTTCGTTTTCACAACTTCCAAGCTTGAAGACCGTCTTCCGGACGATCTGGGTGATGTGAGCGTCTATCTCCTTGATGCGGACCGCGACGATTCCAGGGCGTGGGAAGGCCTGCTTGAGAAAGAAGCGGCGTCACCGGTTGCCGAATCGGACGACATCGCGGCGATCTTCTACACCTCCGGGACCACCGGTCCCCCGAAGGGCGTGCCACTGACGCACCGGAACCTGAGCAGTAACGTGGAGGCACTTTGCGAGCAGGAACTCGCAGATGACCGGGACCGGGTGCTCGTGCCGCTGCCGTTTCATCACGTGTACCCGTTCACGGTTGGCATTCTGATCCCGATGACGATCGGCGCGCCGATCATCGTGCCCTTTTCCCTGGTGGGTCCGCAGATCGTGCGTGCATTGCAGGAGGGCGAAGCGACCGTGATGCTGGGGGTGCCCCGGCTTTATGAGGCCATATGGCAGGCCCTGGAGGACAGGGTTTCGAGCCGCGGCCGAATCCCGGCGCTGCTGTTCCGGCAAACGCTGGCTGTTTCGCGGCTCGCGCGCCGCCGCCTCGGGCTGCGTCTCGGACAGAAGCTGTTCAAGGGCCTGCACAAGCGCCTGGCCCCGCGCCTGCGGCTGGTGGTTGCCGGCGGCGCCGCGCTGGACCCCGACCTCGGGCGCAATCTGCTGGCGCTGGGCTGGGAAATCGGTACCGGTTACGGTCTCAGCGAGACTTCTCCGATACTCACCTACAATCCGCCGGACCGGTTGAAGCTCGAGGCCGCAGGCCTGCCGCTTCCCGGTGTGGAACTCAAGATCGACGACTCCGATTCCGGGGACGGGCGCGGCGAGGTGATGGCCCGGGGCCCGAATGTATTCTCGGGCTACCTGAATCTCCCCGAGAAGAACGAGGAGGATCTCGAAGAAGGGGGCTGGTTCCGTACCGGCGATACCGGCGAGATCGACGAGGACGGCTACCTGCATCTGCACGGCCGCGAATCCTCGATGATCCTGCTCTCCGGGGGCGAGAACGTGGATCCGGAAAAGGTGGAAGGCACCCTGCAGGCGATCGACGAGGTGCGGGAGGTGGGTGTCCTCGAGCACGAGGATCGCCTGGCGGCGGTCGTGGTGCCGGAGTCGGGCCTGTTGCGGGAGGTGACTGGCGAGGACCTCGAGAAGCGGATCAAGGAGGTGGTGAAAAAGGCGGCGAAAGAGCTGCCGAGCCATCACCGCCCGGGCGAGTTGCGCATTGCCCTCGACCCGCTGCCGCGTACCCGACTCGGCAAGCTGCGGCGGCACAAGCTCGAAGAACTCTTCGAGGAGCTCGGGAAGGAAGACGCGGTCTCCGAAGCACGGCCCGAGCCGGTCTCTCCCGAATCGATGGCACCCGAGGACCAGCAACTCTTGTCGGACCCCGGCGCGGAACAAACCTGGAACTACCTCGCCGAGCGCTTCCACGATCTTCGTCTGACTCCCGACACCAGCCTCGCTGACGAGCTCGGAATCGATTCGCTCAGCTGGGTCGATCTTACGCTTGCGCTTCAGGATCGCGCGGGGATTGACCTCGATGACTCCGCGATCGAACGGGTCGAGACCGTTCGGGATCTCCTGCAGGAGGCAGCCGGGGCGGCCGAGGCCAAGGAGGGCCGGGGCGAACTGAAGAAGCAGCTCGGGGATCCGGAGTCAATGCTCGAGGATGACCAGAAAAAGGCCCTGGAGCCCCCCGGTCCGACCCGCCGCGTTTTCGGCTGGCTGCTGCTCGGCCCTGCGCGACTGCTCTCGCGCCTGCTGATGCGCGTCGAGGTACGTGGCCGTCTTCCGGACGACGGCCCCTGCCTCATCGCACCGAACCACCTGAGTTTCGTGGATCCGTTGGCGCTGCTGCCCGCTCTCACCCGGAAGGATCTCGAGTCGCTGTATTGGGCCGGTCTCGAGGATTACCTGTTTTCCAACCGGATCTCCCGGGCCTTCAGCCGAACCGCGCGCATCCTGCCAATCGACCCCGGATCCGCACCGCGCAGGAGCCTTGCGGTGGCGGCGGCCTGCGTGGAACGCGGGTACGGACTCATCTGGTTTCCGGAAGGGGAGCGTTCTCCGGACGGCGAGCTGCAGCGTCTGCGGCCCGGCATCGGGCTGGTCCTTGCCGCGCAGCCGGTGCCGGTGGTGCCGGTCCGGATCGAAGGCACCCGTGAGGTGATGGCACCCGGACACCGCTTTCCGCGTCCGGGTAAACGGGTACGCGTGATCATCGGTGATCCGGTCTCACCCGAAACCTACGGCACCGAGGAGCGGGAGATCGTGAAAGTCCTGCAGTCGGCGCTGGAGGATCTGGGCGGGTCATCGGAGTCGGGAACTTAGCGTGAAAGTCGCGCATTGCTCCCCTCTCCCGCTTGCGAACAAGGTGCCCAAGGGCCGGGGACAGATTTGCAAATCTGTCCCCGGGGCGGTCGAAAACCCGAATAGAGGACGTGAATCATGAGCGACAAAGCACTGATTTTGCGGCTATCGGAGTTGACCCAGAAGGACTCGGATGACGTTGGTGGCAAGAACGCCAGCCTCGGCGAGATGATCGCGACGCTCGAAGCGCAGGGGATCCGCGTTCCGGGGGGCTTTGCGACCACGG
>PWRV01000088.1 GCA_003563455.1 Thioalkalivibrio sp. | reverse complement strand
TATATTAGAAAAGACTAATATGTGTCGGCCCGACGCGGGACCGCACCAAGGCTATCGGGGACCGAATCATGAAGGCTCTATGGACAACTCTGGCTGTCGCAGTGCTTCTGGCGCTGCCCATCGCAGCGACGGCCGAGATGCCGTTTCTCACTGCGACGGTCGAACGGCAGACACTGATGCAGGAGCGCATCCTTGACGGAAGGGTCGAGGCCGTCCAGCGCGCGACAATCTCGGCCCAGACCTCGGGCCGGGTCCTGGAAATCTTCTACGACGTCGACGATTTCGTGGAGCAGGGCGACCTGGTGATTCAGATCAGCGACACGGAGCAGCGGTCGAGGGTGCGTGCCGCCGAGGCCAGCCTGAGCGAGGCGCGGGCGCAGGCCATCGAAGCCCGCGCGGAGTTCGAACGCATCGAGAGCATATTCGCCGAGAACCTGGTGTCGGAGGCGGAATTCGACCGTGCCCGTGCGGCCCGGGATTCGGCGGAGGCGCGGCTGGAATCGGCGCAGGCCGCACTGGAAGAGGCCCGCGAGCAGCTCGAATACACGCGGGTTCGTGCGCCCTACGCCGGTATCCTGGTCGAGCGGCACGTCGAGGTGGGTGAATCGGTGAGCCCCGGGTCCCCGCTGCTGACCGGGATCAGCCTTGAGCAGCTCCGGGTGGAGGTCGATGTGCCGCAGCGGCTGATGGACCCGTTGCGTCGTCACCGCGAGGCGCACGTCATACTCGACACCGGGGAACGCATCGCCGCTGAAAGCCTGACCATATTCCCCTACGCCGATCCCGCGACCAATACCTTTCAGGTGCGCGTGAACCTGCCGGAACTCGACGAGACGGTCGGCCTGTTTCCGGGCATGTTCGTGAAGACCGCGATCAAGCTGGGCGAAGACCGGCGCCTGGTGGTGCCGTCAGAGGCCGTTGTCTTCCGCAGCGAGGTGGTCGCGGTCTATGTGATCGACCCCGACGGCCGCATCGGCTTCCGGCAGATCCGGGTCGGTCGCGAGCTGCCCGAGGGCTTCGAGGTCCTTGCCGGGGTGCGGCAGGGTGAGCGGGTCGCGCTTGACCCGGTCCACGCCGGGATTCACATGAAGGAAACCCAGCGGGTGGCGCGATGAGCGAGCAGGACCGGCCTCAGGGGGAGGGTCCGGAGTCGGGCCGGAACGGGGAGGAGGCGCCGATGGGCATCTCCGGACGCATCGCCCGGAAATTCCTGACCACCCAGATCACGCCGCTTCTGGCACTGGTGGGCCTGCTCCTCGGTGCCTTCGCGATATCGATCACCCCGCGCGAGGAGGAGCCCCAGATCAACGTGACCATCGCGGACGTCTTCATCCCCTTTCCCGGGGCGACTGCGGAAGAGGTCTCGCAACTGGTCACGACACCCGCCGAGCAGGTGCTCTCGGAGATCGAGGGGATCGACGACATCTTTTCGACCTCGCAGCCCAACCTTGCCAAGATCACTGTCCAGTTCAAGGTGGGTGAGGACCGTACCGAGGCGCTGGTCCGCCTCTACACCCAGGTGTTCTCGAACCAGGACTGGCTGCCGGAGAACCTCGGGGTCGGGGAGCCGCTGATCAAGCCGATGGGGATCGACGACGTGCCCATCGTCACCATCACCCTCTGGACCGAAGACGAGACCCGGGGCGGCCATGACCTGGCAGCGGTCGCGCACGCGATCGAGTCCGAGCTCAAGCGCGTGCCGGGAACCCGCGACATCTACACCGTGGGCGGTCCGGATCATGTCGTGCACGTGCGCTTCCGGCCGGAGGCGCTGGCGGGCCACAGCCTGGCGGTCGATGATCTGCGCAGGGCGCTGACGGCAAGCAATTTCAGCCGCGACGCGGGTGCGCTGTACCGGGATAACGAGGAGGTTCTGGTGCAGGCCGGGGACTTCATCACGCGTCCCGAGGATTTCGCGGCGCTGGTGGTCGGGATGCACAACGGGCGTCCGGTTCACCTGTCGGACGTCGCCGAGGTGGTGCAGGGACCCGGCTACACCACGCGCCACGTAAGTTTCGCCCGCGGCCCCGCGGCCGCCGACGAAGCGTATTTCGGCCGGATGCACCCGGCAGTGACCGTCGCCGTCGCCAAGCAGCCGGGCACGAATGCGGTGGACATCGCCGATGCACTGGTGCAACGGCTGGAGCAGCTGCGCGGCATCTACATCCCCGATGGCGTCGAAGCCACGATCACCCGCAATTACGGGGAGACGGCGGACTACAAGGCGAGGACCCTGATCCAGAAGCTGATCCTGGCGACCGCCTCCGTGGTGGTGCTGGTCTGGATCGCGCTCGGCTGGCGCGAGGCCTTCATCGTCGGCACCGCAGTGGTGATCACGCTGGCGCTGACGCTGTTCGCCTCCTGGGCCTGGGGTTTCACGCTGAACCGTGTGTCGCTGTTCGCGCTGATCTTCTCGATCGGGATTCTGGTCGACGATGCGATCGTGGTTGTCGAAAACATCCACCGGCACATGAGCATGGGTGGCAAGAAGTTCCTGGAGGCGATCCCGGCGGCGGTGGACGAGGTCGGTGGACCCACCATTCTGGCTACCTTCACCGTGATCGCGGCCCTGCTCCCGATGGCTTTCGTAACCGGCCTGATGGGCCCGTACATGAGTCCGATCCCGATCAATGCCAGCATGGGGATGATCATCTCGCTGGCGGTCGCCTTCGTGGTCACGCCATGGCTGACCTACAAGGTGCTGAGGCGCCAGGCCGAGCGGCACGAGAAGGCGATCCTGGCCGGCCATACCGAACACAGCGCCGATGCGGGCTCGAAACGGCTGATGAGGATCTTCAACGTGATCCTGCGGCCCTTTCTCGGTACCACGGCGAAGGCCCGGCTGGCCCGGACCGCGATGTTCGGCGGCACGCTGGTGCTGATCCTGGCCTCGGTGTCGCTGGTGTACTTCCAGGCCGTCGTGCTGAAGATGCTGCCTTTCGATGACAAGGCGGAGTTCCAGGTCATTCTGGACATGCCCGAGGGCAGCAGTCTCGAGAGCACCAAGCACGCCCTTGTCGAGATGAGCGATTACCTGCGGACCGTTCCGGAGGTGCACGACGTTCAGATCTACGCCGGCACTGCGGCTCCGATCAACTTCAACGGCCTGGTACGTCAGTATTACCTGCGGGAGGGCGCACATCTGGGTGACATCCAGGTCAACCTGACCGATGCGGCCGATCGCAAGCGCAGGAGCCATGACATTGCCCTCTCGGTGCGGCCCGCGATCAACGAGATTGCTGAGCGCCACGGCGCCCGCGTGAAGGGGGTGGAGGTCCCGCCGGGCCCGCCGGTGCTGTCCCCGATCGTCGCGGAGATCTACGGTCCCGATTACGACGGGCAGATCGAGATCGCCCGGAAGGTCCGCGAGGTCTTCGAGGGCACGCGCCATATCACCGATATCGACGACTCGGTAGAGTACCCGGGTCCGAAATACATCCTGCGGGTGGACCGCCAGCGTGCCGCCCGCCTGGGCGTGTCGCAGCGGGCAGTGGTCACCGCCGTACAGACGGCACTCGCCGGCGAGGACGTGACCTTCCTCTACGGCACGAACGTGAAATACGCAGTGCCGGTGCGCCTGCAGTTCGAGGAAGCGGATCTGGGCAGCCTCGATGCGGTCCTCGGGATGCGCGTGCGGGCAGCAGACGGCGCGCTGGTGCCGATCTCCGAGGTGGTGGACGTGGTCGACACGACCCGGGAGCACTCGATCCATCACAAGAACCTGCTGCCGGTGGTGTACGTCATCGGTGATCAGGCTGGTGGTGTGGACAGTCCGCTGTACGGCATGTTTGATCTCGTCGGACAGCTGCGCGACACACCGATGGCCTACGGTGAACCGCTCGATCAGTATTTCATTGCGCAGCCCGACAACCCCTACAAGTTCAGCCTGAAATGGGACGGCGAGTGGCAGGTGACCTATGAGACCTTCCGTGACATGGGAATCGCCTACTCGGTGGGGTTGATCCTGATCTACCTGCTGGTCGTGGCCCAGTTCCGCTCCTATATGGTGCCGCTGATCATCATGGCGCCGATCCCGCTGACGGTGATCGGGGTGATGCCCGGACACGCCTTCGTGGATGCTCTCTTCATGGACGCGAAGTTCACCGCGACCTCGATGATCGGGATGATCGCCCTCGCGGGGATCATCGTGCGCAACTCGATCCTGCTGGTCGACTTCATCAACGAAGAGATCCGGCGTGGCGTGGAGTTGACCGAGGCGGTGGTCAACGCCGGTGCGGTGCGGGCGAAGCCGATCGTGCTGACCGGTCTCGCGGCGATGGTCGGGGCCGGGTTCATCATCGACGATCCGATCTTCAGCGGGCTTGCGGTGTCCCTGATCTTTGGCATCCTGGTGTCCACGCTGCTGACGCTGGTGATCATCCCGGTGCTGTACTACCTGTACGCACGCTCACGCGTGGACCTGATCAAGGGGCAGCCAGCCTGAACCGGCACAGTGGCCCCCGCAACGGGGGGTCGATGAACGCAGGAGGTGAACATGCAGGTAGAGATGGGTGAGGAAGGCCTTGACGTCACGGGCATCACGCGCGATCAGTGCGCGCTGCTGGCTGACGCACTGCAGGCGAGCAGCAACCAGCAGTTCATGGACGATGCGGAGTTGCGCCGGCTGTTCAAGCTGCTGGCGGTGCTCCAGAGCGATCTCTGGGACGACATGACCGCGGGCAAATTCGACTTCGATCCCTACCGCAGGCAGTGACGCGGTAGCGCGTTTGGCCCGCAGATCGGGGCCGACGCCGCGCCCCCTCCCCAACCCTCCCCCACAGGTGGGGGAGGGAGCTTTCATCGTCGGGGGTGGCGCAGTGCCATGGGATTTGATGCCTTGCCTGCGGGCATGACCGTTGGACCGACATCTGGAGACTGTCTATGGTCCGGAGCCTCTTGCAACTGGCACTGATCGGCGTCGTGGCCTACGGGCTGCTCGTCGCGTTCGTGTACCTGACCCAGGACCGGATGTTCTTTTTTCCGACTTCGGATCTGGTCACGACGCCCGACCGCCACGGCCTCGACTACGAGGATGTCGAGCTGACGGCTGAGGACGGGGTGCGACTGCACGGCTGGTTCGTGCCGGCGCCGGACGCACGGACGACCCTGCTGTTCTTCCACGGCAACGGCGGCAACATCTCCCACCGTATCGAGTCCCTGCAAATCTTCCACGAACTCGGACTCTCCGTATTCATCCTCAGCTATCGTGGCTACGGGCGCAGCGAGGGAAGCCCTGGCGAGGCCGGTACCCGCCGGGACGCGCAGGCGGCCTGGCAATACCTGCGGGAGGAACGCGGCCTGCCGGCATCGCGGATCGTGGTCTTCGGGCGTTCCCTGGGTGCGGCGGTGGCGGCGGATCTCGCGGCGCGAGTCGATCCCGGTGCGGTGATCCTGGAGTCGGCGTTCACCAGCGCCGCGGATCTGGGGTCGGAGGTGTATCCCTGGTTGCCGGTGCGATGGCTGATTCGCCACGAGTACGAGGTTCTGGGCCGGGTCGAGGCGATCGATGCGCCCATGCTGGTCGTGCACGGCCGTGACGACGAGATCGTGCCCTTCGACCACGGCCGCAAAATCGCCGATGCCGCCGGCGCGCCGCTGCTGGAACTGCGCGGTGGCCACAACGACGCCTTCCTGCGCAGTCGCGCGGAGTACCTGCGCGGCCTGCGTGAATTCCTCGGTCCGCTCGAAGTCGGGTACGCCCTTACAGAAACAGCCAACCGACGATGAACACCGCCGCGATCACGCCGGCAACGTCGGCCGACAGCGCCGCGGCCAGCGTGTGGCGCACCCGCCGCACCTGGATCGCTCCGAAGTAGACGGCGAGCACGTAGAAGGTGGTCTCCGTGGAGCCCTGCAGGGTCGATACCAGCAGCCCCACGTGGGTGTCGGGGCCGGTCGCCGGGTCCTGCATGATCCCGGCCATGATGCCGTAGGCCCCGGAGCCGGACAGCGGCCGCAAGAGGGCCATTGGCAATGCCTCGGGCGGTAGCCCCAGCGGAGTGGTCCAGGGCGCGAGCAGCCCGACGAAGACGCCAAGCGCCCCGCTCGCGCGCAGCATGCCGACCGCGACCAGAATCGCGACCAGGTAGGGAATGATGCGCAGTGCGACCTGGAAGCCCTCCTTCGCGCCCTCGACGAAGACCTCGTAGATCCGCACCCCGCGGGCGACACCGAACAGCAGGAAGCCGATGATCAGCCCCGGGATGATCCACGGCGCGATCGCCTGGCCGTAGAGGATGGTCAGCGGGATGATGGCCAGCACGCCGAGCAATGCGAGCACGCTGACCCAGCCGGGGTAGCCCTCGGCCGGCAACTCGATCCCCATCGGCTGAGCGGTATCCGGTTGGCTCCCCGGGTCCGGCGCCTGCTCTGGCGCCTGCTCCTGCGGCGGCTCCGGCCGGGTCGGGGCATCCGGCTCCGCTGTGGTCCCGGTGTCGGTCGGGCCTGCCGGCGCGGGCGGCGGAAAGAAGCGCTGCAGCACCAGCGCGCTGGTGATGCCGGTGACGGTTGCGAACAGCGTGGCGAACAGCGTCGTGGGCAGTATCGCGGCGGGTTCGGTGGCGCCGAGGCTCGCCCGCAGCGCGATCACGCCGGTGGGCAGCAGGGTGATGCTCGAGGTGTTGATCGCGAGGAACAGGGCCATCGCGTTGGTGGCCGTGCCCGGATGCGGGTTCAGCTTGTTCAGCTCCTGCATTGCCCGGATCCCGAAGGGCGTCGCGGCGTTGCCCAGGCCGAGGATGTTGGCGGAGAAGTTGAGGATCATCGCCCCCATCGCCGGATGCTCCGGGGGGACGCTGGGGAACAGGCGGGTCATCAGCGGCCGGAGCAGCCGCGCGAGCACGGTGAGCAGTCCGCCCGCCTCCGCAACCTTCATCAGCCCCAGAAAGAGCGCCATCACCCCGACCAGCCCGATGGCCAGCTCCACTGCGCTGCCGGCGGAACTGATCGCCGCCTCCGACAGCTCCTGCATCGGCCGGGCGTCGGTGCCGATCTCCGTCAGTTCCCGCCAGGCGGCGCTGAAGAAGGCCACCGCCACCAGCGCGAAGAAGATCAGGTTCATCCGCGGAGAGCCGGCGTCAGCGGTTCTCGCCGCGTGACACCGCGCGCAGGACGAGGTCCATCGCGGATGTCGGCAGCAGCCACTTGAGTGTCGCGAACAGATGGGTCGGGACGGTCACGCGATAGCGCGCCTTCGGCCGGCGGGTCTCGAGGGCGCTGATCACCGCCTTCAGCACGGCCTCCGGACCGAGCGTAAAGGGAGCGTCCCGGCCGGCGTCGGCAAGCCGGTTCTCGGCGCGTTCGTAGGTCTGGCGCCAGTAGCTCTCGCGCGGCCGGATGAAGCGGCGATAGGCCAGGAAGGCGTTCGCCCGGAAGTGGCTGCGGATGGGCCCGGGTTCGATCAGCACCACGCGGATCCCGCTGCCGTGCAGCTCCTGACGCATCACGTCGCTCAGGCCCTCGATCGCGAACTTCGAGCACACGTAGGCCCCGCGCAGGCGCAGGCCCACCAGGCCAAGCACGGAGCTGTTCTGGATGATACGGCCCTCGCCCTGGCGCCGCATCGCCGGAATCACCGCGTTGGTCAATTCCAGCCAGCCGAGAACGTTGGTCTCGAGCTGGGCGCGCAATGCCTGCCGGGAGAGGTCTTCGACCGCACCGGGCTGTCCATAGGCACCGTTGTTGAACAGGGCGTAGAGTCTGCCGCCGGTGCGCACAAGCACTTCGCGCACCGCGCTCTGGATGCTGGCCGGGTCGTCGAGGTCGAGGCGCAACGCCTCGAGCCCCTGGCTTTTCAGACGTGCCACGCACTCCCCCCGGCGGGCGGTGGCGAAGACCCGGTAGCCCCGCTCCTTCAGCGCAAAGGCGACGTGTTCGCCAATGCCGGAGGAGCAGCCGGTGATCAGGACCGCGCGGGCATCATCCGCCATCTCAACAGGTCGGGCTGACGACGTTGCGCCGGATTGTCCCGGGAAGAGATACGGCGCCGCCGCATGCGGTTTCCGCCTCGGTTTTCAGTTCCCTGCCCGTGGCCACCGTGTCCCGGAAAAACGGTGCTCGCAGCGTGCCATCACGCTCGGGGTCCCGGGACCGCAGCATGCTCACGATCTTTTTGGCCATTGATTTGCCTCGGATTTCCATGCGCCGCAACCCGCCGTTCGCAGATCGCGGCAGGAGTTTGTCAGGCAGATGCTTTTATTCGCAAGATTCGGACGCATAATACGCCCATCCCCTGACTGCATCCGGAGTAAATCATGCCCATCTACGAATACGAATGCCGCAACTGCGGCAGCAAGACCGAGGTGATCCAGAAGCTTTCGGATCCGGCATTGAAGGACTGCCCCTCCTGCGGCGCGCCCGAGCTGTCCAAGCTGGTTTCGGCGGCGGGCTTCCGTCTGGCCGGCGGCGGCTGGTACGAGACCGATTTCAAGAAGGATGGCAAGCGTAACCTCAAGGACTCGCCGAAGCCGGAAGGCGGGGCGGCCGCCACCGGCGGGACCCCGGCCGGCAGCTCCGGGGGCAGCGCGACGAATGCCCAGGCCGGCTGAGTGCTGATCCACCTTCGCCGCTACCTGATTGCGGGGTTGCTGGTCTGGGTCCCGCTGATCGTGACCGGGCTGATCATCAAGCTGCTCGTCGACATGCTCGACTTCACGATCCTGCTGCTGCCCCCGAGCTGGCGGCCGGAGGCGTTGCTGGGCTTTACCGTTCCCGGTGCCGGAGTGGTCATTGCGATCGTGATCGTGCTCGTCACCGGTCTGGTCGCCGCGAATTTCGTCGGGCGCAAGCTCTTCGACATCGGCGATGCGATCGTCGACCGCATTCCGCTGGTGAGTTCGATCTACAGCGCGGTGAAGCAGTTGATGCGCACGGTGCTCGACGACGGCGGTGAATCCTTCAAGCGGGTGCTGATGGTGCAGTATCCGCGCGAGGGTCTGTGGACCCTCGGCTTTCAGACCGGCGTGGGGGTGGGCGAGGTGCAGCATCGCACTGAACACGACGTGCTCACCGTCTTCATTCCGACCACCCCCAACCCCACCTCCGGTTTCGTGATCATGGTGCCCCGCGAGGAGGCGATCGAGCTCGACATGTCGGTGGAGGACGGGCTGAAGTTCGTGATGTCACTCGGCGTGGTCGTGCCGAAATGGCCGGCGAAGGTTGCGCCGCCGCTGACCAAAACGTAACATCCTTGCCCCTTCAGGCGGGTGCGGCCCGCGCCTTCCCGCCTGCGTCCATCGTCGATCATGCTCACCCCTGGCTGGAAACTGGCGCAATGCGGACTCATTTCTGTGGAATGGTCACCGAGGCGGAGCTGGACTCGGAAGTGACCCTTTGCGGCTGGGTCAACCGGCGCCGCGATCACGG
>PWRV01000267.1 GCA_003563455.1 Thioalkalivibrio sp. | reverse complement strand
CCGCGTCAGGTACTGGCTCATTGCCCCGACGTTCTCGGAGATCGACATCTCGTTGTCGTTCAGGACGACCAGCAGGTTGCAGTCCAGGTCGCCCACGTGGTTCATTGCCTCGAAGGCCATCCCGGCGGTCATCGCGCCGTCCCCGATCACGGCGACGTGGTGATTCCGGCTTCCGGACCGGGCGGCGGCGATCGCCATGCCCGCGGCGGCGCTGATCGAGGTGCTGGAGTGCCCGGCACCGAAGGTGTCGTATTCGCTCTCGTCGCGTTTCGGAAAACCCGCGAGGCCGCCGTACTGGCGCAGCGTTGCCATCGCCTCGCGGCGCCCGGTCAGCACCTTGTGGGCGTAGGCCTGGTGGCCCACGTCCCAGACGATTCGATCGTGCGGCGTGTCGAATACGTAGTGCAGCGCCAGCGCGAGTTCGACCGTCCCCAGGTTTGCCGCCAGGTGGCCCCCGGTCCGGGAGACCGTGGTGATCAGGAATTCCCGCAGTTCGCGCGCAAGGTCGTCGAGCTCGCCGACGGGTCGCGCCCGAAGATCGTCGGGCAGTCGGATCCGGTCAAGCAATGGCGTGCTGCTCATCGGCGCCACTCCCGGGGCGTGGTCGAAGGCAGACCGGCCCGTTTCGATCCGCAGGCGAAAGGGCTTGCGGGGGCGGGTGCTGCGGTGCCGCGGTCGCGGTGATGGTCCATCAACGAATTCCGTTCAATGCATTCTGTCTACGATGTACCGGGCGAGGAACCGAAGCAAATCCGCCTCGGGCCCAAGGGGTTGCAGGTGTGCGAGTGCCTCCTCGACGAGGTCGTGCGCCCGCTGGCGCGAAGCCTCCAGACCGAGCAGCGCCGGGAAGGTCGCCTTTTCCAGCAGGGTGTCGGCGCCGCAGGCCTTCCCGAGGAGCGTCGGGTCGCCTTCCACATCGAGCACGTCGTCGCGGATCTGGAAGGCGAGCCCGATGCAGTCGGCATAGGCGCCGAGACGTGCCACCAGACCGGCATCAATGGCACTCGCCCGCGCCGGCATCAGCACCGCGGCCCGGATCAATGCGCCGGTCTTCAGGCGGTGCATGGTTTCCAGCGCTTCGATGCCCAGCGCCTTTCCTTGCGCGGCGAGATCCATCGCCTGCCCGCCCGCCATTCCATTCACGCCCGAGGCCCCGGTCAGTTCCTGCGCCAGGCGCAGCCGCGCGTCGGCATCCAGCCCGATGGCATCGTCCACGAGTACCGCAAAGGCCAGCGCCTGCAGCGCGTCGCCCGCCAGAATCGCCAGCGCCTCGCCGTGGGCACGGTGGCAGGTCGGCTTGCCGCGGCGCAGGTCGTCGTCGTCCATTGCCGGCAGGTCGTCGTGTATCAGGGAGTACACGTGGATCATTTCCACCGACGCCGCCATGCGGTCGAGCGCGCCGCTCGGTGTGCCGAGCGCCTCGCCGGTGGCATAGACCAGCAGCGGGCGCAGGCGCTTGCCTCCGCCGAGGGTCGAATAGCGCATGGCCTCGAGCAGCTCCGGGACGGGTGCTGCCGATGGGTCGAGCACCCGGTTCAGGAAACCCTCAATGCGGTTCTGGTAGGCTTCGATGAGCTGATTCACGACGAAGGGCCGGGCTCAGAAGGGGATGTCGTCCGGGTCCGGGTTTTCCGGAACTTTTGTGGAGTCATTGGGGTCCGAACTAGCCGTCGGAGACCCGGGCGAGTCCATCACGCTGTCGATCCGGCGTTGCGCCTCATCCAGGGCCTCCTGGCACGAACGGACCAGATCCATGCCGCGCTGGTACTCGCGCAGGGATTCCTCGAGCGGCAGGTCGCCGGCCTCCATCCGCGCGACGAGCTGTTCGAGGGACTCCATGGCGGCCTCGAATGCGGCGGGTGACTTCGGGGGCTTTTTGGGCATGGGGCGCAGCGGCGTGGAAGAACCCCCCAAGTTACCGAATCCGGGGGCATCTGGAAAGCCTGTGCCCACCCGGCCCGTGTCCGCCAGCCCAGGCGCAAGCGGGCGGCGCTGCCGGAGGTTGACAAAGGTTTAGACCGAGTCTAAAGTTGCGACACGGTTTAGACAGAGTCTAAAGCCCGTGATGGCGTCAGGAGCGTGCCCGGGCGCCATCTGCCGTACCAAAACCCAGTGACAGAGGAGTAACACCATGGAACTGAAAGGCACCAAGACCGAGAAGAATCTTCAGGAAGCCTTCGCCGGCGAATCCCAGGCCAACCGCCGTTACCTGTACTTCGCGTCCAAGGCGGACGTCGAAGGCTACAACGACGTCGCCACCGTCTTCCGTTCGACTGCCGAAGGCGAGACCGGTCATGCGCATGGCCACCTGGAGTACCTGGAGTCCAGCGGCGATCCGGCCACCGGCCTGCCCTTTGGCGCGACCGAGGCGAACCTGAAGACCGCGATCGCGGGCGAGACCCACGAGTACACCGACATGTACCCGGGCATGGCCAAGTCGGCCCGTGACGAGGGCTTCGACGAAATTGCCGACTGGTTCGAAACCCTGGCCAAGGCCGAGCGTTCCCACGCCAACCGGTTCCAGAAGGCTCTCGATAACCTCGACGCCTGATCGGTTCGGGGCAACCTGACCGAACGGGGCCGGACGGCCGGCCCCGTTCCTGGCCGTTGCTGACCGGCCATTGATGGATTGAAGGCACAAACGGAGAGATTCATGTCCGCCCCTACGCAGTCCACACGTGAAGGCAACCTGGAAGCACCCACCCGACACCCGCTGGATTGGAAGAACCCGGATTTCTATGACGAAGACTCGCTGTTCGGCGAGATGGAGCGCGTCTTCGACATCTGCCACGGCTGCCGCCGTTGCGTAAGTCTGTGCAACGCCTTTCCGACGCTGTTCGACCTGGTCGACGAGTCGGAAACACTGGAGGTGGACGGGGTGAAGAAGGCCGACTACTGGAAAGTGGTCGACCACTGCTATCTCTGCGATCTCTGCTACATGACCAAGTGCCCCTACGTGCCGCCGCACGAGTGGAACGTGGATTTCCCGCACCTGATGCTTCGCGCGAAGGCCGCGCGCTTCAAGAAGGAGGGTGCGAAGGGGACGCACAAGCTGATGTCGAGCACCGATATGATCGGATCGCTCGCCGGCATTCCCGTGGTGGCCCAGACCGTCAATGCGGTGAACCAGACCGCGACGGCGCGCAAGCTGCTCGACAAGACCCTTGGTGTGCACCCGGACGCGACGCTGCCCAAGTACCACAGCCGCAAGGGCCGGAAGCGCGCCAGCAAGGCCGCGGCCGCTGTGTCTGCACCCGAGGCCGTGAACGGCACCACCGGGCGCGTGGCGCTGTTCACCACCTGTTACGGCAACTACAACGAGCCTCATATCGTCGAGGACCTGGTGAAGGTCTTCAACCATAACGGCATCGAGGTCACGCTGGTCGAGAAGGAGCAGTGCTGTGGCATGCCGAAGCTGGAGCTCGGCGACCTCGAGGCCGTCGCGGCCGCGAAGGATGTGAACGTGGCCCAGATGAAGCGCATGACCGACCAGGGCTACGACATTGTCGCCCCGGTCCCTTCCTGCGTGCTGATGTTCAAGCAGGAGCTGCCGCTGATGTTCCCCGAGGATGCCGACGTGCAGGCGATCAAGGCGCGGATCTTCGATCCCTTCGAGTACCTGATGGCGCGTCACGGCGGCGGCAAGCTGAAGACGGATTTCCCGAAACCGCTGGGCAAGATCGCCTACCACGCCGCCTGTCATCTGCGCGTGCAGAACATGGGTCTGAAGACCCGCGATCTGCTGAAACTCGTGCCCGACACCGAGATCGAAGTCGTCGAGCGCTGCTCGGGTCATGACGGCACCTACGGCGTGAAGAGCGAGTACTACGAGACGGCGGCCAAGATCTGCCGGCCGGTGGTGAATCGTGTCCAGAAGGCCAGTGCCGACCATTTCTCCAGTGACTGCCCGATGGCGGGGCACATGATCGAGAACGGACTCAAGGACGGGCGCGAGCCCGAACATCCGCTGACCCTCCTGCGCAAGGCCTACGGGCTCTGAGTGCAGGGCACCAACTCACGAGGAGAGACAAGAACATGTCGAGCGAGGGATATCACGAGCCTGTCGAGGAGCTCAGCGACGAGAGCCGGGAAATGCACCGGGCGATCGCGTCGCTGATGGAGGAACTCGAGGCTGTCGACTGGTATCAGCAGCGGGTTGACGCCTGCAAGGATCCCGAGCTGAAGGCGATCCTCGCGCACAACCGCGACGAGGAGATCGAGCACGCAGCGATGGTTCTGGAATGGATCCGCCGCAGGAACAAGGTCTTCGATCACGAGCTCCGGGACAACCTGTTTTCGGACAAGGACTACACCGACATGGGCCACCATGATCACTGACGAATCTCTGGTCGCGACCGGCACGAACGAACATCGCACGAACGAATATCGGAGGTGAACATGAGCAAACTGAGCAGAGAGGACCTTTTTTCCCTCGAAAAGTACTCGGAGGTGCGTCCCGGATTCCGGGCCGAGGTGATGCAGCACAAGCGCAACCGGGTGTTGCCCGTCGGCCCCAATGTGACGCTGCATTTCGAGGATCGCACGACGATGCAATACCAGATTCAGGAGATGCTGCGGGCCGAGAAGATCTTCGACGCCGCCGGAATCCAGGAAGAGCTGGATGCCTACAATCCGCTGATCCCGGACGGGAGCAACTGGAAGGCGACGATGATGGTCGAATTCCCGGAGATCGACGAACGCAAGGTGGCGCTCGGCCAGTTGATCGGCATCGAGAAGCGGACCTATGTCCAGGTGGAGGGTCACGACAAGGTCTACGCGATCGCGGATGAGGACCTGGAGCGCGACACCGAGGACAAGACCTCGGCGGTCCACTTTCTGCGTTTCGAACTGACCGGTGACATGGCCGCCGCGGTGAAGGGTGGGGCGGCCATCGCGGTCGGCGTGGATCACGACAACTACACCCACCGCGTCGATTCTGTGCCGCAGCCGACGCGCGATTCGCTGGCCGAGGATCTCGCTGCGCTCAACTGATCCGGCAGGGCCCGGGGATGGCTTCTGCTCCTTCCCCGGCGCCGGCATCGGCGAGAGGGTTCGCCTCCCTCGGGGGGCGCAGGCTGTAGGAGGCCAGCCTCTGGCCGATCTTCCCCGGCGCCGGAGCGCAGGGTCGGGTTCAAACCAGCTCCAGCGCGTCCGACAGGTGCTCCACGGGCTCGATCTGCATACCCGCGATCTTCCTGCGGATCCGGTTTCCGGCGGGGATGATCGCGCGGGTCAGACCATGCTTCGCCGCCTCCGAGAGGCGTTCCTCGCCATTGGGAACCGGGCGTACCTCACCCGACAGACCGATCTCGCCGAAACAGACCAGTTCCGGACCCAGCGGGCGGTCGCGCAGCGACGACAGCGCCGCGACCAGCATCGGCAGGTCCGCCGCCGTTTCCGACACCCGCACGCCACCGACCACGTTGATGAAGACATCCTGGTCGAACAGTGCAATCCCGCCGTGGCGGCTGAGCACCGCCAGCAGCATGATCAGCCGGTTCTGCTCCAGTCCCAGCGTCACGCGGCGCGGCTGCGGCGCGTGGCTCTCGGCCACCAGTGCCTGCACCTCCACCAGCAGCGGCCGCGTACCCTCGCGGGTCACCATCACCACGCTGCCGGGGACCGGTCGGCTGTGCCGTGACAGGAAGATCGCCGACGGGTTCGCCACCGGCTTGAGCCCGTCCTCCTGCATCGCGAAGACGCCGAGTTCGTTCACGGCACCGAAACGGTTCTTCACCGCGCGCAGCATCCGGTAGCGCCCGCCCGGGTCGCCCTCGAAGTAGAGCACGGTGTCGACCATGTGCTCGAGCACCCGCGGGCCCGCGAGCTGACCGTCCTTGGTCACGTGGCCGACCAGAATCACCGTGATGTCCCGCTGCTTCGCCAGCCGCACCAGCGCGGCCGCGCTCTCCCTGACCTGCGACACCGATCCCGGTGCCGACTGCAGCGCCGCGGTGTACAGCGTCTGGATGGAGTCGATCACCAGCACCCGGGGACGTTCCCGCTCGCTGGTGGCGATCACGTTCTCGATCTGGGTCTCGGTGAGCAGGCGCAGCCCCGAACAGTCAAGGCCGAGCCGGTGCCCGCGCAGGCTGACCTGCTGCGCCGATTCCTCGCCGGTGACATACAGCGTCTGGTCGGCGGGCAGCATTGCGAGCACCTGCAGGAGCAGCGTCGACTTCCCGATTCCGGGATCGCCGCCAATCAGCACCACGGAGCCCCGGACCAGCCCGCCGCCGAGACTGCGGTCCAGTTCCGAGATCCGGGTCGAGACTCGGGGCGTCTCCGCGACCGGAACCTCGCCAAGACGCGTGACACGCGCCGCCTCTCCGGCATAGCCGCCGGCACGCGGACCCTGGGCCGCCGTGCTCGGCTGGAACTCCTCGAGGCTGTTCCATGCCCCGCAGTCGCCGCACTGCCCCGCCCACTTGGGGCTGGTGGCGCCGCATTCGCGGCAGACGTACTGCGGGCGGGAACGTGCCATCAGGTTTGCCCCTCCGGCGGGATGCGCACTGTACGGATGGTGTTTCGCTTGATCTTGACGATATCCATCACCACGCCGTCGATCCGGACGCTGGCAGGAGCCTCGGGGATGTCCTCGAGGTGTTCCACGATCAGGCCGCTGAGGGTCTTCGGCCCATCGACCGGCAGCCGCAGCCCGAGCGTGCGGTTCAGTTCGCGCAGGTGGATGCCGCCGTCGACGACGACGCTGCCATCCGGCTGGCGCAGCATTTCGTCGCCCGTCATCGGCGAGTCGGTGGTGAACTCCCCGACGATCTCCTCCAGCAGGTCCTCGAGGGTGACCAGCCCCTCGATGTCGCCGTATTCGTCGACGACCAGCCCGATCCGGCGCTTCTGCTTCTGGAAGTTGATCAGCTGCCGGTTCAGTGCCGTGCCCTCCGGGATGAAGTAGGGAGGGGTGATCACCTCCCGCAAATCCGCCGGGCCGAACGATTCGCGGTGGGCGAGCGCGAGCACGTCCCGCATGTGCACGAAGCCGACGACCCGGTCCATCTCGCCTTCGATCACCGGGACGCGGGTGAAGGTCCCGCCGAGGATCTGCTCCAGCACGTCGTTCCAGTCTTCCTCCAGATCCAGTGCCACGATTTCGTTGCGCGGGATCATGATGTCCTCCACCGTTGCGCGCTCGAGATCGAGCAGGTTGATGAGCATGCGCTGGTGCCGGGGCGGGATCAGTGCCCCGGCCTCGGCGACCACCGAACGGAGTTCGTCGGAGCTCAGCGCCGCGCGCTGTTGATCGTCCAGCCGGATCCCGAACAGCCGGAGAAAGCCATTGGCGAGGAGATTGATCACGTAGACCACCGGCCACATCACCCGGAGCAGGCCGCTGTAGATCCACGCGGCAGGGTAGGCGACCCGTTCGCTGTAGAGCACGGCCACGGTCTTCGGGGCGGTCTCGGCGAAGATCAGCAGCGTCAGCGTGAGCACGCCGGTGGCGATGGCCACGCCCAGATCGCCAAACAGGCGCCAGCCAATGAGGGTCGCGATCTGCGCGATCAGAATGTTGACGAAGTTGTTGCCCAGCAGGATCAGCCCGATCAGTCGGTCCGGCCGTTCCAGCAGGCGCGAGGCCAGCCGGGCGCCCACGTGCCCCTGCTGAGCCTTGTGGCGCATCCGGTAGCGGTTCACGGCCATCAGCGCCGTTTCCGAGCCGGAGAAAAACGCCGACAGCAGGAACAGGACGAACAGTGCGGCGAACAGCGCAGACAGCGGGATGTCGTGCAAGCGGCGATTCCTCGCGGACCATGTCGCGTTCGAATTCTAGCAGCCTGACTCCGCCAGGCTGCCGGGAACCGGTGCCCATTCGGGTGACGATACCGGACTCGGCATCATCGAATTCCGGAGTTGCCGCCGCCCTCCAGAGGCTTGGTGGCTGGTGCGGCCGGCGTCAGATGCGCTGCAGGATCACTTCCAGCACCAGTTTGGAACCGAAGTAGGCGAGCACCAGGCTGACGAATCCGCCGGTGGTCCAGGCCAGTGCCCGGGAGCCCCGCCAGCCGAAGCGCCAGCGCCCGAACAGCAATACCGAGAACATGATCCAGGCGAGATGCGACAGCACCGACTTGTGCACCAGGTGCTGGGCGAACAGGTCCTCGAGAAAAATCCAGCCGCTGGCCAGGCTCAGCGTCAGAAAAATCCAGCCGACGAAGATCATCCGGAACAGCCAGACCTCCATCGAGAACAGGGGCGGCAGATGGCGCACGAAGCCCCGGGTACGGTGCTCGTGGAGTGCGCGGTGCTGTGCCGTCATCACCGCGGCCTGTACGGTGGACAGGGCCAGAAAGGCCCAGCCCAGCGCGGCCAGCATGATGTGGATCTCCACGTAGGGCGTGGTCGCGATGCGCCGCCCCTCGTCGCAGGTCAGCGACACCAGCAGTGCCAGAGCGGTCAGCGGCAGCACGATCACGCCCATGATGGCCAGCGGGTGGCGCAGCGAGGCCATCCAGAGCAGCACCGCGACCAGCCACAGGGCGGCCGAAAGGGCGTTGGCGAGACAGAGATTGAGCCCTGCCTCGGTATGGAGAAGTTGCGACAGCGCACCCAGGTGAACCAGCAGTGCCAGCGCCCAGACGACCAGCGGCCCGCGCGGCTGCGCCGGGGCTGGTGGTCCCTTGCGTGCGGATACGATCAGGTACCCGGTGGCCACCATGTACAGGGCAATGGCGATCAGGCCGATGACGGTGCTCATGACCCGCGATTATCCACGCATCGGGCGGACAATGCACCGCGGGGGTCGCAGACGGTACACTGCATCCGGGATTTTTCCACAGTGCGGGAGCAGACATGTTCGACGGCCTTTCCAGCCGCCTCCAGGCAACGGTCAAGCGCCTGAAGGGGCACGCCCGGCTGACCGAGGACAATATCCAGGACGCCCTGCGCGAGGTGCGCATGGCCCTGCTCGAGGCGGACGTGGCTTTGCCGGTGGTCCGCGAATTCATCGCCGAGGTCCGGGAGAAGGCGATGGGCCGGGAGGTCGTCGGCAGCCTGACGCCGGGTCAGGCCCTCGTGAAGGTGGTGCACGACGAACTGGTGCAGGTGATGGGCGGCACCGGCGAGGGGCTGGATCTCGCCACCCAGCCCCCGGCGGTGGTGCTGGTCGCCGGTCTCCAGGGGGCCGGCAAGACGACGAGTATCGGCAAGCTGGCCCGGCTGCTCCGGGAACGCGAGAAGAAGAAGGTGGCGGTGGTCAGTTGCGACGTCTACCGCCCGGCGGCGATCCAGCAGCTCGAGACCCTTGCCGGTCAGGTCGATGTGACGTTCTATCCGAGCGACACGACCCAGCGTCCGGAGGCGATTGCCGGCGCGGCGGTGGAACGCGCGCGCCGGGAAGTGAAGGATGTGCTGCTGGTGGACACTGCCGGCCGCCTGCACGTCGACGACGCGATGATGGCCGAGATCCGCAAGCTGCATCAGGCGATCGATCCGATCGAGACCCTGTTCGTCGTCGATG